>CAYUIH010000051.1:0-4513 GCA_964444775.1 uncultured Candidatus Saccharibacteria bacterium | reverse complement strand
GCGAGGATGGCGATGACGAGGCCGACGATGGCATAGATTAAAGTCTGTTTAGCTTTAGTGACGGCGCCGGAATCGCCAGCGCTGAGAGTCATCTTAAGCCCGGAGTAGATGATCATGATGACGGCGAGGATTCCGGCGATGTAGAGGAGAGTGTTAACGACGGTTCTAACAGTGTCGTCCATGGTGCCGACAGCGCCACAACCGGCGGCTTCATAAAGCTCTGAGCTAGGGTCGAGAGAACTACAGACGGGATCACGATAAGCAGAGGCGGGGGAGAGGAGACAAAAGCCAAAGATAAAGCTAAGGATAAGAGCGGCGAGAGATTTAAGTTGTTTGTTCATGTTAAAATTTCCCGATTACGAAGTTAACGATAGCGTAGGCAAGAATCACGACGGCGAGGCCTACAAGGGAGTAAATCAACCCCTGCTTGGCTTTGGCGACGGCGCCGGAGTCGCCGCTGGAGACCGTCATTTTTATCCCGCAGAAGATAATCATAATAACAGCAAGGACGCCGGCGACATAGAAGAGCCAGTTGATAATGTTAGACTGAACCTCGCCGGTGGTCATGCCATCGTTGGCGCCCGGGAGGGTTTGGATGACGTTTTTAGATTCGGATAAATCGTCCATGATGCTCCTATTTAGTGATTAATGATAAGATTGTGTTAACGACGACTTGAGCGAGAAGGACGATAACGAGGCCGGTGAGCGTGCCGACGAGGGCGCGCTTAGCCTTAGTGACGGCGCCCGGATCGCCAGCGGAAGTGATGAAAATAATACCTGTATAAATAAGATAGACAACGGCAAGGACGCCAGCCACAAAGAAGAGATCAGAAAGAATGGTCAAGATGATTTTCCAAACGGTAGCAATCATTTGGTCGTCGGCAAAGTTAGACTGGGCGACGGCGCAATTGGCGCTTTCGTCGAGCTCAAGATGTTGATACCAGGGGGAGAGACCGAAGAACTTTGGCTTGTTACAAGTGGCGAAAGCGGAAGCTGGAAAGAGGCTCGCCGTGGCGATTAAAACTAAGGCTAAAATAGAAAGAAAACGTTGTTTCATAAACCTATTATAGCATAGTTTTCAGTATTTACAGTAGGGGGAGATTTTGGTATGATAGGGATAAGCTTAATAAGAAAGGAAGAAGAAATGAAGATTTCTGAGAAAGTTAAGATGCTGGTGATGGCGGGCGCACTGGCGATTGTGGGGGCGGGAGCTGCGCTGGTGCCGGATGCAGCTTATGCCGCGCCGAGCGCAGTCAACGAGGGCTTAAACGTCACAAAAAACGAGTTTGGTAACACCAACTCTAACGTGACAACGATTATCCAAAACATTATCCACTGGATTTTATACGCCGTGGGTGTGCTGGCTGTGATTATGGTTATCTTCGGCGGTGTGCAATACACCACTTCTGCCGGCGATCAAGCCAAGGTCACTAAAGCCAAGAACACGATTCTCTACGGGCTTATCGGCTTAGTGATTGCTGTGTTGTCGTATGCGATTGTTGATTTTGTAGTCAGCAAGATTGGCTAATTAGAGACAAAATCTAGCGTCCCCCCTGTTCTTCAGGGGGATTTTTGTGATAGAATAGGGGTATGAAAAAACAGAGGTCGGTAATTTTCTTTATAGTTCCCTGTCTGAACGAGGAACGATGTGTAGGATGGCTAGTGACTAAGCTGGGCGAGGAAATGGAACGGCTCCAGAAAGCGGGGAAATTATCACCGAAGAGCCGGATAGTGTTAGTAGACGACGGAAGCGAAGACGGGACGTGGGCGGAAATCGTAGGGGCGAGCGAACGCGACAAACGCGTGACGGGGGCGAAACTGTCGCGGAACTTTGGGCAGCAGAACGCGATTCTTGCGGGGATGGAGATAGCCGAGCAGGCGGGCGCCGAGGCGGTGATTTCTCTAGATGCAGATTTACAGGACGATATTAAAGCGATTGAAAAAATGCTCGATGAATTTGCAGCGGGAGCGGAGATAGTTTTAGGAGTGAGAGGCAGCCGAAAGACAGACACGCGCTTTAAACGGGGGACGGCGGCAGGATTTTATTGGCTAATGAACCGGCTGGGGACAAAGATGGTGCCGGAAGCGGCGGAGTTTAGACTTTTAAGCCGACGCGCCTTAGAAGAGTTAAAAAAATATACAGAGACGAGGCTGTTTTTGCGGGGTGTCATACCAGAAATAGGGTTAAAGACGAAGACGGTGGAATATGAGCGGGGCAAGCGGACAGTGGGCGAGTCGAAGTATTCAATAAAGAAGATGGTAAACTTGGCGGTTGAGGCGGTGACGAGCTTTTCAATGAGACCAATTAGAGGATTAAGCCTAATAGGATTAGTGATGATAGGGTTGGGAATCTGGCGGGGAGAGAGCTGGATAATCGGCGGGATTGAGGTATTGGCGATTTGGATAGTGGGAGAATATGCGGGGCGGGCGTATTTGGAGGCGAAGCGGCGACCGAGATATATTATTGAAGAAGTAATAATGAAAAAGACGAGGGAGAAAACAGCTCCGAAAAAGCAGGCTACTGTGAAACCGGCGCGAAAAGCAAGTAATCGTCGTCGGAATAAAGTAGCTGGTAGTTAGGATCTTTAAGGAAGACCTTGGCGAGAGAGGTCTTTTTATAGAGCAAGAAGTGGGTCGGGGCGTAGTAGGCGATGAGAGATTCGTAATCTTGAGGGCCGTCGGCGGGATAGGGAGCGATTTGGGCAAAGTCGGAGGTAGAGCCGGCGTCCATGATAACTTGGTAATCATCAAAAATGTCGCGGGGGAAATCCGAGAAGGGCTTTGTATAAATGTTAGCGCGGGAGTCGATGGAAACGGGAATATCGCGGAAGAGAAGATAGGCGCCAATGTTGTATTCGTTCCAGAGGCGGAAGGAGCCGGTTTTAATTTCTTCCGCGTAGTTTTCTAAGATAAAATCCGTAGCGGCAACAGGAGCGATAGGGGGGGCAAGGAGCGGGTGGTTAAGTTGTTGGTCGGCAAAATTGAGGCCGGAAAGGACAAAGACGGTAAAAAGAAGTAGGCGCCTAGGCGTAAACCGGGCGATTCCTTCAAGAAAGAGCGGATTAACGAGGGAGAAGAGATTATTAAGCAGAAGGGCGAGCGGAAGAAAACCGAGGGAGATAAGCAGAGAAACATGACGAACGGAGAGAAAAGAAAGGACAGTGAGACCAAGAAAGAGGAAAAACCAGCGGGCGGCGAGCTTAGCCTTAGTGAAAATGAGCGGGACGAGGAAGAGGAGAAGCGGGACGAGCGCCTCGAGGGCATAGAGAAGAGTTAAAGGACGGTGTTCGGCAATATAAGATTGAGAGTGGGCTTGCATAATTTTGAGAAAGGCAAAGAAGCAAACACGAGAGGGCGTGAATAAACCAGCAAGGAAGGCAAGAAGAAAGGCAAGAGCCAGAAGCTTAAAATTAGGAGTAAGATCGGCGAGGGTGAACTTGTTAGACAAAGAAGAGAGGAGACGGCGGCGACGATAGAGCGCGGAAGGCTTAAGGAATTTAAGTAAGAGCAGCTCGGCGAGGAAGGGCAAAAAGAGCACAAAGAAGAGCGGCCAAGTGATAGCATGAGTCATAGCAATAAGCCAAGAGTCGACAGTCAGCAGGATAAGATATTTTTTAGGTGAGACGGACGAAAAAAGGAGCCGCTCAAGAAAGTAAACCTCCCAAAGGAAGAGTGAATAGGTGAGAGCTTGGGAACGGGCGGTGATAGAGGAGGAGAGGAGAATAACGGAAAGAAGAGTAAGCAGGAACGGGAGGACGCCTTTAGTTTTAGGCTCAAAAAGAAGAGACTTTAAAATATAGAAGAGAGAGAAGGCGAAGAATATGTATAAAATAATGGCCAGGAGATATAGCCCTTCAAAATTGAACAATGCATAGAAGAAATAGCAGAGGAGGTTAAAGAGAAAATGAGGATATAGATAAGAGAACTGAGCGACCCAAGAAAAATGATCTTGAAAGTCTATACCTTGGTTCCAGATAAAATCGCCAATCTTGATAAGATAGAAAGTGTCGTTTTGAAGCGTACGGGGAGTGAGAAAAATACAGATAGCGATAAGAAATAGATACGGCCAAAAACGGGTAAGAAAAGCTTTTATGTTCATATATATAATATAGCAAAAAATAGCCCTTGTGGGGCTATTTTAAGAAGCTTATTCTTTATTGGATAGGGATGACCTTGGGGGCCTCGACCTTTTCCTTCTCGAAAGTAATCGTGAGGACGCCGTCGCGGAGCTCGGCTTTGACGGAATTTTCATCCTCGCGGACTTGGACCCGGAGGGCGATAGTGCGGGAGAACTCACCCCAATAACATTCTTGGATATGCCAGCGCGTGGTTTGATCGTCTTCGCCGCCGGAAAGGACGCCGGAGATGGTTAAAATTGAATCGTGAATAGAGACGTTTAAATCACTCTTTTTAATCCCGGCGGTGCGGGCTTTGATAACTAATTTGTCGGCGGTTTCGTAGACATCTACGGCGAGCTGTCCAGGAAAATCATCGCCAGTTTCCCACCCATCAT
>CAYUIH010000050.1:0-4553 GCA_964444775.1 uncultured Candidatus Saccharibacteria bacterium | reverse complement strand
GCTAAACAGGCCGCCGCGCTTAAGTCTTCCCTCGGTAACAAGGTCAAGAAGGCCGAGAAAGAAGCTCAGAAGAAGGCCGAAAAAGCCAAAGAAAATTAGCAATAATCTTATTTACAAAAATAATACTTTATGTTATATTCATAAAGTATTATTTTTTAACGAAACCCCCGGGAGCGATTTCCTGATTAGATTGTGCTTCCGGGCTGTGTAGAAAGGAAATCATATGGCAGTTTCTGTCGATATGCAAGCTCTCTATGAGGCTGGGGCCCACTTTGGCCATAAAACCAGCCGCTGGCACCCTAAGATGGCGCCTTATATCCACTCTAAGCGCCAAGGCGCTCATATTATCAACCTCGACAAAACCGTTGAGTCCCTCGACAAGGCGCTCGCCTTCGCCGCCGAGCTCTCCAAGAACGGCAAGAAAATCCTCTTTGTCGGCACCAAAAAACAGCTCAAAGAGCCGGTTAAGGCCGCCGCAGAGGCCGCCGAGATGCCTTATGTCACCGTCCGTTGGGTTGGCGGCACGCTAACCAACGTCGCTACGGTTAACCGTCAGCTTCGCAAACTTAAAGATTTAGAGAAGAAAATGGCCTCGGGCGAGCTCGAGTCTCGCTACTCTAAGCTCGAAGTTCAGCGCTTCCAAGAAGAAATTGATTTATTGAACGAGCGCTATGGCGGCATTAAAAACATGACCGAACAGCCCGCCGCTGTCCTCGTCACCGACGCCGTTGAAGACAAGAACGCCATCAAAGAAGCTAAGACGCTCCACATCCCCGTCATCGCCGTCTGTGACACCAACGTCGACCCGTCCGACATCGACTACGTTATTCCAATGAACGACGACGCTCCGAAAGCGGAGCAACTCATCCTCGACTATTTTGTTGAAACTATTAAATCTTCTAAATAAAAGGGTAAAGGGAATATGGCAACAAACATCTCTATCGACCAAATCAAAAAACTTAAAGAACTCTCGGGCGTCGGCCTCACCGACGCTAAGAACGCCCTCGTCGAGGCCAATGGCGATTTCGACAAGGCTCTCGAAGCCATGCGCAAAAAAGGCCTCACCAAGGCCGAGAAGCGCGGCGATCGCGAAACCCGCGAAGGCCTCGTTGATTCTTATGTCCACGACGGCCGCATCGGCGCGCTCGTTGAGCTTAACTGCGAGACGTCCTTCGTCGCTAAAACCGACGAGTTTAAAGATCTCGCGCATAAGCTCGCTATGCAAGTCGCTTCGATGAACCCGCTCTATGTCTCCGAAAACGACATCCCCGAAGACGTCAAGAACGCCAAATTGAAAGAGCTCGAAGAAAACTTCAAAGGTCCAGAAAAGATGAAAGACCAAATTCTCGACGGCCAAATGAAAAAGGCTTTTGCTGACAAAGTCCTCCTTTCTCAGCCTTATATCCTTGACGATTCTAAGACTGTCGAACAATTTATTAAAGAGTCCATCGCCAAGACCGGCGAAAACATCACCGTCCGCCAGTTTAAGCGCATCGAGCTCGGCGTCACCGAATAACAAAAATAAGCCCCGCCCCGGGGCTTATTTTTATTGTCCTAGTAACCACTTCTTAATCTTTTCAAAGAACGTGTCTTCGTTTTGTGGCAGGGAATCTTCCTCAAAGGAGACCGGCAACTCGCCATTGTCTGCCACCACCGCGTCTGTATAGCTCGGAGAAATCTGCTCCGCCCGAATCAGCAGGCGATACCGGCTCGTCCCCAGCGGGTAGCACGTTACCAGCGTCATCATCGGCTTATCCGTCTCGATAATCAACTTTGCCACTTCCGTTGGCTCGATCACCTCTCGCCCCACCATCTTATACGTATACCGCACGGAGTTATAATGGACATATAATATATCTCCCTCCTCCAACCGCTCCAAGCCAGAAAAGATAAACTTATACGGGTTCGACGAATAAATATCTCCCGCCGAGTGTCCCGTAATCACAAAGTTCCCAATCTCTCCCGGATACGCGCTCGCCCCGGCGATGCGATAGTGCGTCACGCCGTTGTTCATCGACGACATCACATCATCTAGCTGCACCCCAAAGTTAATCGGCACGTCCACGTTCAATTTCGGAATAATTAACTTGTTCTCCGCCGAGACCTTTGTCAAGGTCACGGTTGGGTCTACCGCCGAAATCTCCCCCGCCGGTGCCTCGCCCGGCGACACATACGCCGCAATCGGCGCAAAAATCAACCGGTTATACTGCAAAAACAGAATCACTAGCACCACACTCACCCCCATCAAAATCGGCGTCCACACCACCCGCCGCCGGGAGGACTTTTCCTGCTCTCTTGCCCGCTCAGAAAGCCGCTCCTTGAAGCTCTTTCGCCCCTGTTTATCACGTTTTTTGAGCGCGGGCGTAACTTCCGCCAATTTCGAGGAAGCGAGAGTCGGACCAGAACTTGTTATGGTCCGACCGAGCCCCGCAGAAATTTCTGGCTCGCGAAGCGAGCCAGCCGCTTCTTCCGCCTTCAACATCCTCAACGCCGTCTGCGTCTTCGCGACGTATTCTTTCGCCGCATTCATATAATACTCGCTGTAATACTTCTGGTAATAATCCTGCCAAGCCGTGTGGTAGCGTTTCCATTCCTCGTTCGATACGGTATGCAGGACCGGCGTCGCACTCTTACCCAAGACCTCCCGCCGCTCACTCACTCCCGCCTCACGTCGCCGCACAAACTCCTCCGCCGCCTTTTCCTCGCGTGCCTCCTCCCCCGCCTCTAGGCTCTCTAGCTTATCATACGCCTGCAAAACCTTCCGCCGCGCAATCTCCGCGGCAGCCTGTCTCTGTTTTTCAGTAGAAGAAAGCCCACCTTTTTCAGAATCCATATATATTATTATATCATAGTTCTGTGCTATAATGGAATTATAAAAGGAGATTTTATGTTCGATACCGCCCAGTACAAAACCTCAATGGAAGAGGTCATCACTCGCTTCAAAGACGAGATGAAAAAGGTCCGCACCGGCCGCGCGCACCCCGATATGCTCGCCGGCGTCAAGGTTGAGGCCTACGGCCAGTGGATGCCCTTAAACCAAGTTGCCAACGTCACCGTCTCCGGCGCTACCATGCTCCTCGTTACCCCTTATGATCCGTCGACCATCCCCGCTATCTCCGGCGCCATCCGCGCCGACTCCACCCTCGGGCTGAACCCTAGCGATGATGGCCGCGTCGTCCGCGTCCCGATTCCTCCGCTGACCGAAGAGCGCCGCAAAGAAATCGTCAAGACCGCCAGCAAGTTTGTCGAAGAGTCCAAGGTCAAGGTCCGCAACGTCCGCGAGGACGCCAGAAAAGACCTCAAGTCTGCCGAACTCCCCGAAGACACCAAGAAGCGTGCCGAGAAGTCTATCGACGACCTAACCAAAGAATACAACGACAAAATCGACTCCCTCTTCAAAGAAAAAGAAGCAGAAATTATGCAAATTTAAGCCAAACTCAAAAAGTTTGTGCTAAGATAGTTATATGAACACAGTTTTAGGCGTTTTTGTTGGCATATTAGCTTTAATGTTTCTGATCGTGGCGCATGAGTTTGGGCATTTTCTTATTGCCCGGAGGAACGGCGTCCGGGTCAAAGAGTTTGGCATCGGCTTCCCGCCGCGCGCCGCCGCTTGGCTCCACGTCCCGCCCAAAAAACCCGGCACAAAAGGGAAGAACGGCAAGTGGACTTGGCGCAAGCTCAAAAAGTCTGAGTGGGCTAAAGACCAAAAATCCCTCGTTTTCTCACTCAACTTCTTACCTATCGGCGGCTTCTGCTCTATGGACGGCGAGTCGGACGACGACCCTCGCCCCGGGACCTTTGGCGCCGCCTCTTACTGGCGCAAGACCAAGATTCTCTTTGCCGGCGTCGCCATGAACTGGCTCGTTGCCTTCGTCATCTTAACCATCCTCGCCTGGACCGGACTCCCCGCTCTTGTCGAGCACCAATTCACCATCCCCTCCGACGCACACCTCTCCGCCGAGACTCCCGTTATCGTCACCGAAGTCCTAGCCGACTCCCCCGCCGCGGCCGCTGGGTTCCAAACTGGCGATGAGTTTATTGACTTCCTCACCTCCGACGACGTCATCGAGTATAATAATTCCCACGCCGGCCAGACCGCGGCTTATCTTGTCCGCCGCAGCGGAGAAGAAAAGACCCTTACCGCCACGCTAAACACTGAGGGTTCCGACTATCTCCTCGGGATTACCATGTCTCTTGGCTCTACTATCACCCGCTACTCTTGGTCTGCGCCTCTTGTTGGCGCCGGGCTCACCGTCCAGCTCACCGGCGAGACTTTCAAAGGCCTCGGCCATCTCCTTGTCTCGCTCGTCTCTGGCGCCGCGCGCCAAGTCTCCTCCGATGCTTCCGTCCGCGCCGAAGGTCGCGACCAAGTCTCATCCGCCACCGCTGGCGTCTCCGGTATTGTTGGGATTGTTGGCAGCTTCTTCCCCTACGCCCTCTCCGCCGGCCCCACTTACGCCCTCCTGCTTGCCGCCGTCATCTCCATCTCTCTCGCCTGTATGAACGTCTTGCCCATCCCTGCGCTCGACGGTGGTCGCTGGTTTTTGATTACC
>CAYUIH010000049.1:0-4564 GCA_964444775.1 uncultured Candidatus Saccharibacteria bacterium | reverse complement strand
TATCCAATCTTTTCGATCTCGATCAAGGAGTATTTCTGGCGATGTCCAGTTTCTTTGTGGACGCGCTTCTTAGAGTGGTAACGAATCACGCGAACTTTGTCGCCCTTTACCGTCTCCTCGACAACCTTGGCCTTCACCTTCACTCCCTTGACCGTTGGCGCGCCGACTTCCGTCTTGTCGCCATCAATCACGAGTAAAGCATCCATGTCGAGCGCTTTAGTGCCTTCCGGGAGGAGGTCCACCCGTAGGGTCTCTTTTTCGGCGACGACATATTGTTTGCCGCCAACCTTAATGACTGCTTTTTTCATTTGGTTCCTTAAATTACTTTGTCCCGTCATTATACCACGAAACGCCGGAAAAATAAAGGGGGGGCTTATTTTATTTCTTTTCTTATCTTCTTTAGCTCTTGCGTCGAGACTAGCCAATACCCCACCCCCGTCAACATCCCTAGTGACACCACGCTCGCCAGCACCACCTGCGCCGGCCCCGTCTGCGGGAGCGTCGCCGGCAAACAGTCTTTGTCTTCTCTGTCTACTTCTATCCTCACTTTGTCATATCTCGAAGCCACCCCCGCGCTCGCGTCGTCTCCCCTGCGGCTACTCATACCCGCCAGGTTATATAAAACCGTCTTTCCACACGCAAACCCCCCGTCTGTCTTAATTCTCACCTTATAATGCACCTCAACCGTCTCCCCTGCTGCCACTTCGCCCACGTTTAAACCTCCATCAAACAACCCCTTTCCCGCCTCGTCTTTTACAATCGTCTCTAACTGCCCCCGCACAATCCGGGTCGTCCCCGCCACATATTCCGTCCCCACTGCCCCCTCTAGCGAGTCGAATGCCGTCACGCCCACTTGCTTCACTTTCCCAATGTTCTTGTAAATCACCTTAAACTCAATTTCCTCGCCCAGCTCCGCCACAATCTCGTCGCTCCAGTTATATCCGTCGCGGCTCACTTTCTTGTCAATCTCAAACCCGCTCGTTGGCGTTAGCTCTGGCTCGGGTTCTGGTGTCGGTTCCGGCTCTGGCTCGGGCGTCGGCTCGGGTTCTGGTGTCGGTTCTGGTTCTGGCTCGGGCGTCGGCCCCGGCACCTTCGTCGCCCGAATCCTAAACACCACCTGCCCAGAAAACTTATCGCACCCAAAGATCATCCCGTTTAGCTCATCCATCCCGATATACGTTCCGTCCGCGCTAAACAAATTTGCAGAAATCACCGACCCGCTCGTGGCAAATCCGTTATAAATCTTCGCCGACCCGGCGATATACGCTAAGTTCACGTCTTCCTTCGCGTTCAGAAACGCTTCGTCCCAAACTTTCTTTACCAAAGTATTGTCTGCCGAAATAATCGCGTTCACTTCTCCCTTTTCGCCTGCGCTCAAGCTCTGCGGAAACGCCGCGCTTATCTTCGTCTCCCATGCGATTCCCTTATAATCATATTCTTTCTTGTTATAAGTTTCGCTCGCGTTGTTATGATAATAAATCGACACTTCGTAATCGTTCCCGCCCGTCACATCCACTTCGTTTACGTATTCCCCCTTCGTTCCGTCTTTCGAGACCTGCACAATCCGCACAAAGTTCCGCTCGTCCCCCACTGCCGCGTTATTCGTGATCGAGTTAAATACCGCGCCAGGCGCCGGGTTTTCGTTCGTATAGGTTGTCCGCTCCGGCCCCCAAGCTTGCGCTTCCTCGCCGAAGCCCAAGCTGAGCCCTATTAGCCCGGCGATAAGCGCGCTAACTATAATCTTTTTCTTCTTGTCGTTTTTCATCGTTGTAACTCCGGGTGCGCCGCAAAGAACGCGTCCGCCGCACTTCCGCGGTCGCCTTCGTTTATTGGCGTTGTGTCTTCTTGTCGGTTTGCTGCCTCTTGCGCTCGGTCGCTCGCCTCTCCCCCAGAAACTACGTCCGTTCCGCCCGGCATCGTAATCGTCACTGTGTTGTCGTCAAAGTTATAGTCTACCTGCGGCTGCTCCGTTCTCGTCGGCTCTTCCGTCACTGGCTCCTCCACTGGCCGCTCGTCCCAATATCCCGCGCGCTCCTCCTCGCCAATTCTCTCGTGTTCTTGCTCACTCTGCGGGTCTTTCTTAATAATTATCTCCTCCGGAATCGGCTCTGGTGTTGGCGTTGGCTCCGACGTTGGAGTAGACGTCGGTGTCGTCGTCGGTGTCGTCGCCGGTTGTTCCGGCGCGCCTCCGCCTCCCGCTCGCCGCTTATACGTCCCGCCTTCGTCGAGGTTAATCCAAACTCTCAGCCCTACGTTATATTCTTCCGCGTGCGCATCATGAATCGCGTTCGCATAGGCCACTTCGCTCTTAAAAATGTCATTACCGTTTTTATCATGCAGCCAAACCAGCGTATCCATCTCTTCCCCCGTATCGTCGTCCGTCTCTAGCCGTGCGTGCAAAACGCCGTCTGCTTCGTGTTGCCCCTCCACTCGGTCGTTCATATACGCGCCTAGTTTCCAGCCTTTCGTTCGGTCATCAAACCCGCCACCCTCAAACCGTGTATAAAATTCTTTCAGCGCCGCGTTCACAATTTGGTCATATTCCGCCGGGCTGTTTAAGCCTAGTTGCCTCAGCTTATCCCCTGCCTCGTTCACTGCTTCCATCGAATCTAGCTGGTCGGTCAGTCCCAGCTCCGAGCAAAACATCGCTACTTGCTCCGGTGAATCCGGCATTGTCCTCAGCCAATTTTGTAGCCGCTCAATCGTCGTCTCCCCTTTAATCGGTAGACCAAACGCGTCCGGGTTGTCCATTTCCTCTTGGTTCGCTCCGCGCGGGTCTCGGCTCGGGTCATATCCGCCGTGGTGCTCAATCATCTCAAACGCTTCACCCGTCTCCAGTTCAAGCTCGCCCACCTTCACATTCTCTATCTGCCCCCGCGTTTCGCCGCCCGTCCGTATCTCTGGAGTTGCTACCGGCGCTTCTTGCTGGCCTTGACGCGCCAAATAGGCCGCCGCCTCCGGCGTTATGTCTGTATTAACTTCTGGCAGTTGCGCCCCTGGCGCCTCCTCCATAATCACCGTCGCCGACCCGCTCCCTGCTCTCGTTGCATATTCCGTTCGCTCACGTCCTCCGCCCATCTCCGTTCGCGCCTGTGCTCCGCGGTCCATCTTCCAGGTCGTAAACCACGCCGCCCCCACAGTCACCACCAGCGCCGCCACCGTCACTTTCACTCTCGTCTTGTTCTTGCGCCAAAACTCCTTTAGCTTCCCGCCCGTCCGTTCGCGGTCTATCTTCTTTTCTTGTTCTGCTGCCTCTCGTGCCATCTGTCCAAACTCTCGACTCTGCTTTCGCTCTGGCTGGCTCTCGTTCATCATCTCATCCAAAATCTGCCAGGCCTCCGCATCGTCTCCCTCTGCCGTCTCTGCCGCCCCTTCCAGCTCGTCTTCCATGCCTTGGCTTAACATTCTCATTAGTTCTGCATCGTTATTCATTACGCTTCCTCCTCCATTTTTTCAGCTACATATTCGTCGCCCAGATATTCTTGGCTAAATTCGTCTATCACCTTCCCTAACACGCTCTCGAGCCTCACGCCCGACTTGTCAATAAACTCAAACAGTTCTTCCGGCGTAAACTCCGGCTGCTCTAGCTTTTCGTCTAGCTCTTTAATCGCTTCTTCCGGCAACGTCTGCGCCAGCTCGTCCATCATTCGGTCCATCACTTCCTCGTAGACTCGCTCAATTTCCGCTTCGCGTTCCGCCTCCGCTACGCCTTTCTTCTCGACTAAAGCCCAGATCAGCTCGTCGATTCTCTGCCCTTCCTTTTCGGTTTGTTGTTTATTTTCCATTGGATTTTCTCCCTAATACTTACCCCCACTTTACCACAACCGTTTTTTAAGGTCAAGCATTTTCCGCCAGATTTCTCGCCTTTTCTAGCTGCCCCGACAAAACCGCCCTTCCCCTCTGGCCGTCTCTTCGATGTCATCTCGATGGTCCTCCTCCACCCACCACTCACCACATAACCGCACTGGATGTTCGGTTTTTGCATTGTTCTATTTTTACCTTCTTTCTATAAGTAGTTAGACAAAACTCTTTGGCTTGTTTATTTTACATAGGTTTACGCTACCTTACTAAACACATTCCAGACTCGGTGACCAACTTGTTGCGCTTTAATGCGCTTGAGTTCCTCAAACCGTTCAAGGTCCACTACCTCATCATCTTCCGGAGACTGATAATTTTCTTCGTTTTCATACGTTTCTAGCGTATTCAGACCAGTTACTTCATCTAATTCTCTGGCCGTCTCTTCGATGTCGTCTCGGTAGTTCGCTTCAACCGCTTTGCCTTCTTCTCTTACTGTCCGCGGAATAAACAGCGTATCTCCTTCGAGGACTTTATTCTCCTCTTTACTCCTTTCGTTTAAGTTAATTTTATTTCCGCTCATGTTGGTTTTGCCTTTTTGTGTTTTATATTTTTTATTTTTGTTTGCTAGGTTTTTTATTTTATTTCCTAACTGATTCCGAGTATAGCACACTTCCCCATTTTTGTCAACACTTCTTATGCTTTATTTTCCCAAAAAGTCAAATTAACAGAGGCCGACGCGAAAAAATGCTATGGCTATAGTAATCTT
>CAYUIH010000048.1:0-4645 GCA_964444775.1 uncultured Candidatus Saccharibacteria bacterium | reverse complement strand
CGGCCCGGAGCGGTCCGAGAACGGACCATCGACCGCAAGCGAGCAATAATCCGCACTACATAATCCTCTGCCCCCACTACGAAGGTTACGACGAGCGGATTCTGACGCTGGTCGACTATAAAATCAGCTTGGGCAACTTTATCCTCACCGGCGGCGAGCTCCCTGCTCTCGTCATTATCGATTCTATCGTTCGTCTCCTTCCCGGCGTTCTCGGCGGGGAAACTTCCGCCACCATCGAAAGCTTTTCCGACGGCAACAATCTCGAATATCCCCAATACACTAAGCCCGCCGACTTCCGCGGCATGAAGGTCCCCGAAGTCCTGCTTTCTGGCAACCACGGCTTAGTCGCTAAGTGGCGGGAAGAACACAGTGGAACTGTTCGCTAGCGTTAAAACCGTCAAAGGTGTCGGCCCCAAAACTCAGCTCGCTCTCGAGAAAGCCGGCCTCTATACCGTCCGCGATTTACTTTATTATCTCCCCCGCCTCTACGAAAACTTTACCCAAACCACTAAACTCTCCGAGATTCGTCCCGGCAAGGTCGTTATAAAAGGAAAAATCTCCGGCCTCACCACCCGCCGCACCTCTCGCCGCAACCTCACTATCACCGAAGGCGTGATTAGCGACGACACCGACGCTATCCGCGTCGTCTGGTTTAACCAACCCTATCGCGCGAGACAGTTCGACCCTAAAAAAGAATACTACTTTACCGGCACTTATGATTTAAACCGCGGCCGCTACCAGCTCACCTCGCCCAAGGCCGAGCTTGCCGCCGACGTCGATAAGGCCGCCGCCAGAGACAACGGCTTTAAGCCGGTCTATCCCGTCCGCGGCGCTATTAAGAGTGAGACGTTTAAGCATATTATCGAGGCGCTCCGCCCCAACTTCGCTTCGATCCCCGACCTGCTCCCGCCCTCCGATTCGCCCTTTGCTCAGCCCGGCGTCCGCGCCGACGCGCTTTTTAAGGCGCATTTTGCCGAGAACGACGCCGACTTTAAAACTGCGCAAAATTATCTCGCCTACGAAGAGCTGTTTGAGCTTATTCTCGCCGCCAACCTCAACAAACAGGCCAACCAAAAGTTAAAAGCCGCAGAAATTCCCTTTAAGCCAGAGGATATTAAATCTATCGTCCAAAAGCTCCCCTTTCCGCTCACCAACGCCCAGCGCCTCGCCACCTTCGAGATTCTTAAAGACCTCGAGAAACCTTGCCCGATGAACCGCCTGCTCCAAGGCGACGTCGGCGCTGGAAAAACCGTCGTCGCTGCGCTCGCCGCTTTCTCCGCAATCAAAGCCGAGAACCAAGTCGCCCTGCTCGCTCCGACTGCTATTCTCGCGACCCAACACGCCGAAAGTCTCGCCGCTTTGCTCGAACCGTTCGGCATTAACGTCGCCCTCCTTACCGGCGCCACTAAACACAAGGCCGAGCTTAAAACCCGCATCAAATCCGGCGAAGTTCAGCTTATCGTCGGCACGCATGCGCTTTTAACCGATGATACGGAGTTTAACAACCTCGCGCTCACGATTATCGACGAACAACATCGCTTCGGCGTCGGCCAGCGCCAAAAACTCCTCGCCAAAACCGTCGCCAGAAGCGGGCTTTCGCCGCACCTCCTCATGATGACCGCCACGCCGATTCCGCGCTCGCTCCAGCTCGCAGTGTTTGGCGATCTAGACGTTTCAATTTTGAACGAGCTTCCCAAAGGTCGCCAGCCCGTCACCACTAAAATTATCAACGAGGTTAACTTTCGCACCGACCTCTATCCGACCGTCCGCGATTATCTTTCAAAAGGCCAACAAGTCTATTGGATTTGTAAAAAAGTCGAAGACGGCGGCCCCTCCGAGGCTGTCTCGGTTAAACAACAGACAAAAAAGCTCCAAGAAGTTTTTCCGTCCGTTAGTATCGCCTTCCTTCATGGCCGCATGAAGCCAGAAGAAAAAGACAAACTCATGTCCGACTTCGCCGGCGGAAAAATCGACATTCTCGTCTCTACCACCGTTGTCGAGGTCGGCGTTAATGTCCCAAATGCTAATCTCATGGTCATCATGGACGCCGACAAATACGGCCTGGCCCAGCTTCATCAGCTCCGCGGGCGCGTCGGCCGGGGTAAAGACGCCGCCATGTGTTTTCTCGTCGCTCCCGACGATACCAGCCCCTCTCGCCGGCTCCGCGAGCTAGAAAAATCTACCGACGGCTTTCACCTAGCCGAGGTTGATCTTAAGCTTCGTGGCCCGGGAGAAATCTATGGCTCGCTCCAACATGGCGAGCTTAACCTTCAGTTTGTCAACCTCTCCGATTTGCGCCTTATCGCCGCCGCCTCTCGCGCTGCCAAACGTTCCGCCGCAGAATTTTCTGCCCACCCCGAAGCGTTCGGAAACTATCCCGAGCTGGCTCGCGTCATTAAAAAATATCAACAGCTCACCACGCTAAATTAAGGTATAATATATTATATATGCGTATCACCTCCGGCCTCTACAAAAACCGCTCGCTTAAATCGCCCAACTCCGACAAGACCCACCCCATGGGTGATCGTGAGCGTCTCGCTCTGTTTAACATGCTCGGCGATGTTAGCGGCCTTACGGTGCTTGATTTATACGCCGGCACCGGCGCCCTCGGCATCGAAGCGTTATCAAGGGGCGCAAAGTCCGCCACCTTCGTAGAAAAGGACCGTGCCGCCTGTAAAATTATTAAGGAAAACCTCGGGGAACTAAACGGCGAAGTCCTCTGTGCCGACGCAGAAAAGTTCGCCCCTGCGCAACCTTTCGACATAGTTTTTATCGACCCACCATATAATATATATAATAAAGACGTTGTTACCCAGCTTGCTCGGCTCGGAAAGCTCGCCGTTATCTCCATGCCAAAAAACGGGGAACTGCCAGATTTAAAAATCACCAAAGAGCACACCTACGCTAATTGCAAAATAATTATTTCTATGCTATAATAGCTACAATAAACCGGTGGGCAAAGGAGTTATATGTACGATAATTATTCCGGCTACCCCGCCGAAGAAAAACAAAAGAAAAAGATTTTAATCATCTCTATTTTAATGGGCGTTATTATTCTCGCGCTCATTATCTTCTTAATCAGCGCCATCGTTAAGAAGAACCGCCTCGCGGTCAACAAGCCGGTCGACGAGACTTCGCTCGAAGCCCCGGCCGCTTCCGACCATTCTGAGGTCGCCGCCGCCGAGCCTTCTCCCGAGACCAACACCGACGCCTCCGCCGGCAATCTCAGCCCGGTCGAGGGCACGGCCACCGCTTCCTCTAGCGCTCCTAGCGCCAGCGTCCCGGCCACTACCACCGCCTCTATCCCTCAAACCGGCCCCGAATCCGTCCTTGGCCTTACTCTTCTCGCTGGCACAGCCACGGCCTATCTAACCTCAAAGCGCTACACTCGCGCTCGCATCGCCTAGAAAACTGCCTTAAAACACTCGGCTAAACGCTTGAAAATCCTCGCGCTAAAGCCTATAATAAATTGCATGGAATCCGATTCTAAACCGGCTGATTCTCGTCGCAAAAAACACATCAAACAACTCCTTATTATTCTCTTCGTTCTCTTTAACGTTCTAATTATTTTCTGGACTGCCAAAAAAGAGTTTTCTCGCGACCAAGCTATCGAGATGGACGTTAGAATGCCCTGGTGGTTACTCATTCCGGCACTTCTGTCCTTTCTTATCGCCGTCAGCGCCGAAGTTTATAAATACAGCCTCCTCCTCGAACGGTTTATCAAGAAAAAGGATTTTACCCTTGCCCGCCAAACCGTCCTCATCGGCCGTTATTACGACAACATCACCCCCAGCGCTATCGGCGGCCAGCCTATGCAAATCCTCCATATGCGCAAGCATGGCGTCCCTTCCGAATATGCCGCTATGATTCCTATCATCGGCTTCGTCTCGACTCAACTCGCCTTTGTCTTTCTCGCCCTTCTCACGCTTATCTTCGGGCGCGACCTCGTCCTCTCCGACGTCGTTTACGCCGCCTCCTTTATTGGCATCTTTTTCTACGCTTTTCTCCCGGTTTCTATCGTCCTTTTTGCCCTCGCGCCAAAGATGTCTAGCCGCGTCGTTGGCTCCGTTTTGAGTTTTCTCGCCAAAATCCATGTTATTAAAGACATCGACAAGGCCCGCGAAAAAACTTTCGGCGAGATTAAAAAATACGCCAAATGCATCAAAACCGTCATCCACGAGCGTCATCTCTTGCTTAAGGTCATGGGTCTTTCGCTCCTTTATCAGCTCGGTATGCTTAGCATTCCTTTCTTCGTCGTCACCGCTTTTGGCGGCGGCATCGGTTATCTCCCGGCCACCTTCACCGCTGTCGCTATCTTGGCCGCCATCGCCTTCATCCCGACTCCCGGCAACGCCGGCGCCGCCGAAGGTTCGTTCTATCTTGTCTTCGCCGCTCTCCCCTCCGGCTCCACTTTCTGGGCCATGATTGTCTGGCGCACCCTCACTTATTACAGCTTTATCCTCGCCGGCGCTCTCACCTACCTCGAGATGGGCATTAAAAAACGCCGCCTCAAATCCGGAAATTAAAAATAGCCCGGCCGACGGCCGGCTTTTTGGCATAAAAAATTACGCCATATTTCGGCGTAAAGTCAAATGGTGAGTCGGGAGGGGCTCGAACCCTCGACACCGGGCTTAAAAGGCCCGTG
>CAYUIH010000047.1:0-4661 GCA_964444775.1 uncultured Candidatus Saccharibacteria bacterium | reverse complement strand
CATATCGTTGGCGCGGCCGGTGGAATCGACGGCGATTTGGGCGTCTTCAAACTGGAGGACGCTGCCAGCGGCATCTAGGAGCTGAACTTGAAAATCGGTGGTGGGCTGGCCATAGGGGAGAGAGAGGATAAGGAAGAAAGTATTAGCGTTACGGTCAATCTTACCGTCTTTGGTGCCGTTGATAGGGGTGGGGAGCTGAAGTTTGGCGGAACAGGCAAACTCGCCGGGATTAGCGTCGTTTCGGGAAACACAACGAACTGTTTGAGGATCGTTGCGAGTGTAATGGTCGTTAGAGTTGGCAAGAATATCGGCGCTGATGGTTTTTGGACTGCTGGGGTTGTAAGTGCCGTCGTCGGTGGGGACGAGGAAGACGGTGGCGCGGTCGGTCGAACCGGGGACGGAAGTATCGAGCTCGGAGAGTTTGTAGGAGCTGGCGGTTTGGATAATTTGGGCGGAGATAGTGGGCGGGGTTGAGGCGTTGGTGCCGAGTTTGGCGAAATCAGACTTGTCGCCGAAATTAAAACTACTAGGGTTGCCGTTGCTCTCGGAGAACCAAGAAATCTGGACATAGCTGACAGCATTAACGTCGGCGGCTTTGAGCGGGATAACGCGGAGAGTAGTAGAGGAAGAGAGGGTGGAGCGATAGTCGGCTAGGTGGTTATTGAAGGTGACACAGGTGTAGGCCTGGACGGTATCCTCGCCGTTGACCTTTTCTTCTTGGACGAAAACCTCTGGGTCGGGATTGCTATCGTTGTAGTCGATGCGGCCGAGTGCGCGGCCAACGGAGTCGCACCAAAGCGGGTCGTTGTCGGCGTGTTTAGTGTCGGTGCAGTCGTTGTTAGGGTCGTCGTCTTGGGCGTTAAGGGCGCAGGTGATATAGTAGTTGACGCGCGGGCAGATTTCGGTGCTGGCACCGTCGGCGTCGGTGTTGCCGCTTTGTTGGCACTCGTAGTATTTTTTGATGGCGATTTTAGAATCTTCGACGCCGGCGAGGGCGGAATCGTAGGCGGACTGAGCAAGCTCGTCGGACGTGGTGCGGTTAGCCTCACTGATGACGATGCGAATAAAGCTTAAGGTGATGACACCAAAGAGAAGAGTGGAGATAACGACGGTGTAGATGGAGGTGGCGCCGGATTTGGACGAGCGTGAAGTCCTTAGCATAGTTCTTCCTAAATTCCCGAAGCTTGAGTCGAGAAGTTAAATTTATTAACGGCACAGTAGCTAAAGTCGGCGTTGTTGTAAGTTTCTGGGGTTTGGCAATAATTGTTGGTGGCGACGATGTCGACGCTACCGTTGATAGTGCCGAGGATAAAGGAGGCGGAGTAGAAGAGGCGGTTGGTGTTGGAGACTTGAGCCGGGGTAAAGACGACAAAATCATAGAGGGCGAGGTTAGCGGCATCGTCGGTGGCGGTGAGAAGCTCGGTATAAGTTTCGCTACCTACCTCGGTTGGGTCGCGATCAACGGAGAGTTTTATCCCGTGGCGCATGCGCCCCTTGTCGTCATTACCGAGCTCGGGGAGCTTTTCGTATTTATCGTAGCTGGCGAGACCGTCGTCGGAATTATAATCGTAGTCGCGGGAAGCGTCGGAGACGGAAGTAGGGGTGATGGTGTAGCTACAGGCTGCACGCGAGGCATCTTCAACGCGGACAAGATGAGGCTCGAGAACCTTGCTATGGTTAGAATCGTCGTGGGAAAGGATGAGAGAAAGACGCGGGGCGTCTCCGCCGACAAAATGATAAGAGTTGCCAAGGGCATAGCCGGTGTTCCAGATATAAGAATACTTACCAGTGCAGAAGATGCCGCCGATGGGGACTAGCTTAGTTTCGTCGCCAGCACCCTCGATTGTGGCTTCGGCGTAAAATTGTTGATAGATGGACTTTTGGCCCGAATCGTGCTCGCAGGTGGATTTAGTAGTGGCATCAGCGTAATTATTGCAGAAAGAGGCGATGTTAGCTGGAGGTGAGTCGGTGATAGACTTAGTGAAATCGTCGATTAAATCCCGCCCAACTTGATTGACGGCCTTCATGGCGTAACCCTTGCGGTAGATGGAGATGATTTCGTTGGTGATTAAGGTGATCGTAATAAGCAGGACAGAAATAAAGGCGATAGCAAAAGTTAGTTCGATGAGGGTGAAGCCAGATTTTTGCGATTCCCTTTTGTTCATGATTCTATTTTAGCATAAACTTTTCAAAAGGCTAGAGGTTTGCTCCGCTACAGATACTCCCTTTAGGGTTGTCCTCGCCGTAAAAATCGTTGAGGGCGACAAGCTCAACGGCAGAAGAGTTGGAGGCATAGGCGGCGATACGGACATCACGGCGGTTGCCGAGATTATTGTCATCGGAGTCGACACAGATGTCGAACGAGACGTTCTCGGAGAGGTCGGTCGTTGATTCGAGTAGGCTAGTGAACCAAGCCCGGACGCTGGCGCCGTCGACTGTACTGCCCCTGACGTAGATGCTGGAAGCGTTGTTATTGAGTTCGTCGGAACAGCTGCGCGCCTCATCGCCACCGTGATAAACTTTGGAGTAGGTGTGGATGGAGCCAGAGAGGGGCGAGCGAGCGATAAGGAGCAGGCCGCAGAACGAGTTACCGTTTTTATTGTGGGAATATCTAGCAACGAGCGGGTCGTTATGAGCGTCGCCGCCGATTGCGTTGCCCTGTTCGAGGCGAGCGCCCCAAGGGATAGTAAAAGAAGTCTCTTCGTAGAAGGCGTAATTTGACGAACCGGCTGGTGCGTAGACGATGTTGGCGTCGACGGACTTGAGGGCGGCGAGAGTGTTACTGCCGGTGATTTTAGAGGAAGAGAGAGCCTTGCCGACGATACTGTAAGAGTGGATCGCGACGCGACCGTCGGAGTCGATAGACTCGCCAAAAGTGATGAGCTTACCATAGATGGCTTCGCCGGAGCGACCACCGGAGGAGACCTTGCTGTTGGCGACGTTTAGAACGTCGTTATAAGCAGTGCGGAGGATTTCGGCGAGGCTGTTGACGGAATCGTTATAGCGCTGGCGGGAGATGGAAGAGTTAGCGCCGACGATAAGGCCAATCATCAGAAAGCCAGACAAACCCAAAAAGAGCGCAATTTCGATAAGAGTAAACCCGGACTTCGGGCGAGATTTAACCATAAGTTTATTATATACAAAAAATCTCCCGAGTTCAACAGGAGATTTTCTGTAAATAAGAGAGTTAGGCGCGAGCAAAGTGCGCGAAAGCGCGGTTGGCCTCGGCCATGCGGTGACAATCTTCCTTCTTCTTGAAGGCGGCACCGGTCTCATTGTAGGCGTCGATAATTTCTGCCTCGAGGCGCTTGCTGTAGGGCATACCAGAGCGAGCACGAGCGGCCTGGACGAGCCAGGTGAAGGCAAAATGTTGTTGGCGATGGCCAGAAATCGGGAACGGAATCTGGTAGTTAGCACCGCCGACACGGCGAGACTTAACCTCAAAATCCGGGGAGATGTTGGCAAGAGCGCGTTCAAAGACTTCTACGGGGTCTTCGCTTTTGAGCTTCTTAGCGGCGCCTTCGAGGGCGGCGTAGACTGCGCGTTCGGCAGCTTGTTTCTTGCCGTCGAGCATAGACTTGTTGATTAGACGTTGGACGAGAATACTGTCGTATTTACGATCCGGGGAGACTTTACGCTCGAGAGATTTGGTAGTTTTGCGTGGCATAATTACTTGCCCTCCTTCTTAGCGCCGTATTTGGAACGGCCTTGTTTGCGGCCCTGGACGCCTTGGAGGTCGAGCGTACCGCGGACGACATGATAACGAACACCCGGGAGATCCGGCACACGACCACCACGGACAAGCACAACAGCGTGTTCCTGGAGGTTATGACCTTCCCCGCCGATGTAAGCCCAGACTTCCTGACCGTTGGTCAGGCGAACACGCGCCACCTTGCGGAGAGCGGAGTTAGGCTTTTTCGGGGTCTTGGTCGTAACTTTGATGCAGACACCGCGTTTGAGTGGGGCGGGCTGATTATAGTAACGAGTTTTAAGGGTGTTAACGATGGAGCCGAGAGCCGGAGACTTCGACTTGTGAGCAGCCTTTTTACGAGGCTTGCGAATCAACTGATTGATTGTAGGCACAGTTAAAAATCCTTTAATTTATAGATGATATAAGCTCGGCGGCGTACAGCAATACCCCGAGCGTGAAACTCTATATATATTATATATCTTTATGCGAGAAAAAGCAAGGGGCTACTGAGTGGTGGCCTGGAGGAGATTGCGGTATTCGGTGGCGAGGGCGTTGTTTTTGTCGCGTTCTTCGGTTTTGCCCCATTCGCCATAGAGGCGAGTAAGGCTGTTATAATAGCGATAGAAATCTTCGCTGGAGAACTGAGTAAGGTCGAAGGCGAGAAGGATAGACTCGGCAGCCTCATAATCTTTGCTGGTGATGTAATAGCTAGCGAGGTTAAACTTAGCGTCGAGAACGTCGGCGGCGGGGAGATCGGAATTGTTGGCGATGGATTCTTGATAAGCAACGTAGGCCGCGCCGGTACTGGCGACTTCGTCGCCGCCCCAGACAATTTCCTTTTCGACGGGAGTGATGACGACCTCTTCTTCTTGATGGGTGGAGTTTTGAGCAGAAGAGTGGCGCCAGATAAAGTAGCCACCCACGCCAGCACCAATAAGCAAAACGGCACCGAGGATAATTAAGATGAGTT
>CAYUIH010000046.1:0-4741 GCA_964444775.1 uncultured Candidatus Saccharibacteria bacterium | reverse complement strand
ATAACTATTTTATTATATCATGTTTTCTAAATGCAAGCACCAAAAAGCCCCCAAACGGGGGCTGAGACGCTAGATAAATTAGCGAGAAGACGGGAGCTGGTGATATTTAGCGCCACCAAAGCCGAGAATCATCTCGAAGATAGGCTCAACCAAGATGAGGCCAATAGCAAAGCCGACGCCCTTGCCGAAGGACTTAGCGAGCTTAACTTGCATGACGATATTGAGCAAGAAGTTAGCACCAGGCAAAAGCATGAGGAAGCAGAGCAGAGGCTCCATGTTTAAGATTTGGAGCATGGTGTAGACGTTGTAGATAGGAATGAGAGCCTTCCAACCTTCTTTACCGGCTTTGACGAAAATCTTCCACTCGGCGACAATAACAAGCACCGCCCAGGCGAGAATGAGCAAAATGAGGAAGAAGGTGCCAAGACCGGCGATAATCCCAGCGCCAGTAGCCGCGCGACTAGCGACGAGCAGGTCTGGATCGTAAGAGTAAGAATAGTTGTGCATTAGTTTAATCCTTTGATTAAAAATGATATTTAGCTTTATAATAGCTTAAGTTTACTAAGTTGGCAAGAGAAAAGGTTATTTAATCATTTTTTTGGCGGCGAGATGGACGAGCTCAGTCCAGGAAGAGGAGATGTGGGGGGTAGAGGCGAGCTGAGTGATGGTGAATTTGTGGCGGACGGCGGTGGCAATTTCTTGGATAACTAGCTCGGCGGAAGGACAGACTACGGTGGCGCCGAGAAGCTTTTCCTTCGGGTCGGCGAGAAGTTTAACGAAGCCAAAGCGGAAGTCAGAAAGATTAGCCGCGGCGACAGAAGAAAGTGGGAGAACAGACTTTTGGCACTTGATGCCCTTCTTGACGCAATCGTCTTCGGTGAGGCCGGTGGAGGCGACGGAAGGATAAGTCTCGGTGAGGCGGATAAAGCCCTCATAATTTCTGAGGTTTTTGGACTTGTTGACGAAATTAGCGGCGGCGAGAGAACCCTCGTAGGCGGCGCGCTCGGTGCTAGACTCACCACCGAGACAATCGCCAGCGGCAAGGATGTGTTTCATGGAAGTACGGAGCATTTCGTCGGCGGTAATTCCCTCTTTAGTGTAGGCGACACCGGCGTTCTCGAGACTGAGGTTTTCGACGTTGGGCCTAGAGCCGGTGGCGAGAACGATAAGGTCGGTCTTGACGGACTTTTCTTGGCCGCCGCGGAGGAAGGTAACCTTTTGGAGATGAGAATCGTCGGAAAGTTTTTGGACGAAAACAACGCGAGACTGAGTGAGGACTTTGATGTGGAGAGCGTTCTCGAAATAGGTAGTGAGGAGCTGGCCGACTTCTTCGTCTTCGCGCGGGAGGAGACGACCAGAAAGCTCGCCGAGAATCACAGAACTGCCGAGTTCGGCGAAGAAATTAGCGAGCTCGCAACCGGTGGAGCCGGCGCCAACGATAAAAACGGATTTAGGCGGGCGAGGAAGGCGATAAGCATCGGCGGGCGTGAGGCAAGTAGCGGCTTCGACACCGACCACGTCGCCGTTGGTGGGGCGGGCGCCGGTGGCGAGGATAAATTTTTGAGCGGCGAGGATTTTGTCGCCTACGGCGATTTCGTAGGGGGAGAGGAAGGAGGCATAGCCCGGAAAACAGGCGATTTTAGCGGCCTCGAAGGACTTTTTAGAGTTGGCGCCGGCGCGACGCAGAGCGAGAGCTTGCCAGTTTTTAGCGGTGGGGTAGTTATAACGGAGCGAGGCGGAGGAAAGGCCGAAACGGGCGCCGCGGCGAGCTTCGGAGAAAAGATGAGAAAACTGAAGCAAGGACTGGCGCGGAACGTCAGAATCGTTAAGGCAGGAGCCGCCCCATTTACCGGATTCAACCAACGCGACTTTAAGCCCCGCACCGGCGGCGGAGAGAGCGGCGGCAGAGCCGGCAGGGCCAGAGCCAATCACGATTAGGTCATAGTCAAACTTTTTTCTCATAGATACCTCAAATTATTTTTTCTCGATTACGGTAAAGCAGGGCTAAGTCGGGGGAGTATTTGTCGAGTTCGGAGGAGATAACACGGTCGAGATCGGGGCGGGTGATAATCTCGCGGGTGTCGAGCCAGGCAAGGACGGCCTCTAGCACGCGGGCGATAACCGGCTCGGTGGACTTTTCGGGCAAACCAAGCGAGCGGGATTCGGCCTTAAGCTCGGCAACTAATTCTTCGGGGGTAAACAGACGGTCTAAGTTCATCTGGTGCCCCCCATAATGACAAAAGCGAGGAGGAAGGCGGCCAGGACCACATAGCCACAGCCGGAGAAAATGCGGAAGAAAGTCTGGTTTTTAAGGCGCCAGCGCTGGACTTCGGCGACATTGCGGCCGCGACGCAGGACAAGGCGCAGAACGATAAGCGGCAGAACCGAGAGAAAGGTAAAGACGGTGAGCGCAAAAGCCTGGAACAAGGGCGAAGTGAGGCGAAGAACCGAATCAGCAGCGAGAAGAAGGAGCGGAATAATAAACAAAATCTCGGAGAGCATAGCGAGCAGACCGAGCGAAAAAGCCTCTTTAAAATCCTTAGTAACTTTAGCGCGGGCGTCGATAAAATGCGCAACGCCGCGGGGGAGCCAAAGCTCGGTCGAACCCCTGCGTTTATAATAGAAAAACCAAGCAACAACGCCGAGAGCGAGAAGAATCCCGAAGAGAACGGAAAGCGTAGTGTCGGACAAGACGCCGGCCGAGGAAAAGGCAGAGATCAAGAAGCAGCTGGAGGCGAGGAGGAGAAAAATCATTAAGGTAGCGCCGGAGATAAAGCTGGAGGCGAGACGCTTAGTGGTCTTGCGGACGTTTTTACCTAGAGAAGAATGATAGAGAAGCAAGAGCGCGCCCAAAGGAAGCTGGAGCGAAGCCATAACTAACCCAGAGAGAATCACAACCGATTCCGAGATATAACCTTCCATATTTTTATTATATCATAAGCACGATAAAAAAGTATGGCATTTATGCTTGAAACCAAAAAGCTTAGCGTGGTAGAGTCGAGGCATGAAAAAGTTGAGGTATATGCATTTAGGGGTGGCGGCGATGCTGGCAGCCGCGAGCTTGATGCCAAGTTTAAACGTGTGGGCGGAAGAAACAGCCGGACTGAGTGAATCCGCGCCGACTGCGTTGCTGGCAGGGGCGGCAGAAGAAACGGGAGAGGACACAGAGGCGGCAGAACCGCTGGCGGCTGTATCAGAAGATGAAGAGACGGGGGAAAAGCTAATTAATGTGGTGATTAAAAGTGTAAATCCAGGATATTCTTCCCCTTACGTTGGAGAATCTATTGAGCTCGCGAGAAATGCGGGCGTAGATTCTAAAGTTTCTATTTCGCTCGCCGGTTTGTCGGTAATTTATACGCCCGCTTCGACAAAAATCGGGAACGACCATACTCAGTATGCGTTCCTTGAGGGCAACGAGCTGACCGGCGAGTCTCTCCTTTTGAGGCTAAAAAGTTCAACCGAAGTAAAGGAGGCAGAAGACCCGCGCGAGGTGGCAGACGCGATATATCCGACGGACATGGCGCGAGCAAACGGGATTTTAAGGCTAGAATATAACGGCGAGGTGATTGAAGAAATTTGTTGGGGAACGTCGGCGAAGAAGTTGACCGGGAACGATTGTTATGCGGGGTTTGACGCGGAGGAGCCGACGAGTTTGGTAAGAGACTTTACGGCGGAAGAAACAGAAGAGCTGTTTAAACACGTCTCGTTGGCGGATTACACACCAACATACGATCCAGAGAATCCAGGGCTAAAAATTATCGAACCGGCGGAAGAGACGATAGACCCGGTGTGCCGAACGGTGGAGTTTTCGGAAATTTTGACCTACTTCGAAACGGCAGCGACGGAACAGTTTATTGAGTTATATAACCGTGGCGAGGAAGACATAAACCTAGAGGGTTGCACCATACGCTACAAAAATAAACTCTACGAGCTCTCGGGGATAATCAAATCGCACGGATTTTTAACCTTTTATCCGATGACGGAGTGGGGGCTGCAGCTAACAAAGAATCCGACTTCAACAAACCGGTTAGAGTTGGTGGATGCGGACGGAGAAGTGGTGGACGCCTTAGATTATAACAGCGGGCAAAAGAAGGGTGTGGCGTTGGCGATGGTGGGATATAACGCGGACGGGAGCGAAAAGTGGATTCAGACATATAACCCGACGCCGAACGCGGAAAATACTTATCAACAGTTTAGGACTTGCCCGGTGGGTAAGGTGATAAACCTAGAAACGGGAAACTGCGTGAACGAAACGACGCTAGTAAAGACGCTGCCGGCCTGCCCGGAAGGAAAGTATCGCAACCCGCTGACCGGGCGATGTAAATCGTATGCCACGACGGCGAGTGCGGAGCTAAAACCCTGCGCAGAAGGATATGAGAGAAACCCGGCGACGGGGAGATGCCGCAAAATCGTGACAAACGACGGGGCAGAATATGAGATTGTGTCGGAAGAATTTGAAGAAAAGCGGGAGCTAGTGGCGATTTGGGCGATTATCCTAGTAATCGTGGCGGGAGTGTTATACATTTTGTTCCAATATCGTGAAGAAATTCGCGAGAAGCTAGGCGGGGCGAAGACTATCCAGAAGAAAAAAGTAAAAAAGTAGGTGTGAATAACAACAAAAATGACCGTATAGGGGGGGCTATACGGTCATTTCTGAAGACGAACGAAGTTCTTCTCCTTAGGGCGACTTGGTGGCGGGGGTTGGATTTGAACCAACGACCTTTTGGTTATGAGCCAAACG
>CAYUIH010000045.1:0-4756 GCA_964444775.1 uncultured Candidatus Saccharibacteria bacterium | reverse complement strand
GTGCTCTATCCACTGAGCTACGGGTGCTTGAGATAATTATAGCACATTATCTCCCAGCTCGCTGGCCTGGTGCCATATTGCCGCCGGGGCCGCCCATGCCGCCGGAGCCGGATTGGGTGGTTTTCCCGGAGAGAGTAATAGAAGCAACTTGAGCGCCGTCTATATATATTATATATGTGTTGCCCTCGCGGAAGCTCTCAGAACTGAGTGCGGCGTGGGAGAAGGCTTTTTTAGAGGTGTGCTCGAGGAGAGTGTTGCCGGAAGAATCTTTAACCGTGAGCGTGGAGCCGGCAGGATACGTAGAGGAGAAAAAGGCAGAGATAGAATAGCCAGAAGAGGAAGCTCCGGGAGCAACGGCCATGCCAGTGGCGCCAACGGCGATAACTGAGCCGCCGTTGTAGGTAAGCGCACCTTCGGCGTCGAGGGCGCCGTTGCCGGCGTTAGTGGGGCCGTCAACGATAACCGTGCCACCGTTAATGGCGAGCGTACCGTTACTGTCGATGCCGTCGCCAGCGGCGTTGACATAAATCGAGCCGCCGTTAATAACGATGGAATAGCTAGAGGAAGTTTGAGCGTAACGGCCGGCGTAGGGCGAGGAAGCGTCGTTGCCGCCCGCGGCGTTTAGACCGTCGTCATTGGACATGACAGAGATTTGACCGTCGTTGATGGTGATGCTGGAAGCCTCGAGCCCTTCGTAAGATTTTTTAATGTCGACAACACCGCCGTCGATTTCTAAGGTTTCGTTGACGTGGATGCCGTCATCGGCGGCAGAAATCTCGATTGTGCCAGAAGTAATTTTAAGGTCGTCGTTGCTGACGATGCCGTCGGCGGATTTGCCGGTGATGATGAGCGAGCCTTCGCCCTGGAAAACGAGGTCGTCGTGAGAGTAAATCGTGCCGTGAGCGTTGTCTTCCCAACCGTTGCGGGTGGCCGAGTCGGTGAGGGTGTTAACCGTGCCGGTGACGGTTTCTATAACGACGTTGTCGGCGTTTTTAACGTAGATGGCCGGGCCGTTGCTATTTGTGATGGTGACGCCATTTAGGATAAGTTTGACGTCTTTGTCGGTGTCGATGGTAACCATGCCGTCGGCGAGAGTGCCGGTGAGGGTGTAGGTGCCGCCCTTGGTGATGGTGAGCGATTCAGAAAGGGTGATGTCGGAAGAATTGTAGACGTTCCAGTTAATCGAAGCGTCGTCGATGTTGGTTTGAGAACTAGACGAGGGAGCCTTAGCGAAATAAAGACCAGCGCCGGCAGCGACGACGAGCAAAGAAGCGAGGGCGAGGCCAGTTTTAAGCTTTGGATTCATTAAAATAGTTCCTCCTTTTGGATATGGCTGAGCAGAACCTTGAGGTTGGAGTTTTTAACGCGGACGGCGTCGATAAACTCTTTTTCGTTAGTTTCGGGCTTGAGCATGACATGATAGGTGAGTTGGTAGAGACTGCCCATGTTGGTTGTTTTAGATTTGATAAGGTCGACGCTGGTGGTGTATTTTTGGAAAATATCGTCAAAGACGGCGGTATAGTCGAGGTCTTCGGGGACGGTAATTTCTAGGACTTGAGGCTGAGTGCGGAAGTTAAAGATGTTAGTTTTAGACAAGACGAGGACAACGATAACGGTGAGGGCGGTGATAAAAGTGGCGAAGAGAATATGCCCCATGCCAAGAGCGAGACCAATAGCCATGGCGAAAAAGACGCTGGTGATTTCTTTAGAGTTGCCGGCGATGGAGCGGAAGCGAATGAGCGAGAAAGCGCCGAGTACAGCGACAGACGTGCCGAGCGAGCCGTTAACCATCAGCATAACAACTTCTACGAGGAGTGGCAAAATGGTGAGGGTGATGAGAAAGTTTTTAGACGTTTGGGAAGTTTTAAGATGAGTGAAGGCAATAACGAGGCCAAGCGCAAGAGCGACGGCGGAGCAGATGAGAATTGATTTTATATCGAGCGTGGTGGAGGCGTCGAAGATACTGTTAAACATTTTGATTCCTTTCTATGATTGTTTGATAGATTTTGCCATATTTAGAGAATTGAGCAGGATAAAGTTTTTGGCGACTCAACTCAGCCACAAACCAGGGCGGCATGGCGTGCATTGTCTTGACCTCCATGATGATATTTTTATGACGATCGTCGAGTTTTGTGATGTTAAAATAGCGTTTGCCACGGCTGCCGTGTTCAAGGCAAAGGTCGTTGGTGCGGAAGCGGAGATGCTCGTCGAACGTAAGGCGGAAATTTTTATCCGCCTTGTCGACATAGGCGGTGCGATCGGCGGCGATGAGGACTTTGGGCTCGAGCTGATAAAAATTGGCGAGATAAGTTAGCTCGCGAGCGATTTGGAGCTGTTTAGGATTATTGTCGGAGGCGCGGGCGGCGATAGCTTCTAGGTCGGCGCCGTGCTCAAAAAAATCGTAGCAACTTTGAAGCGGGATAACCAGGCGGCGTTTGTTGCCGAGTTTTTTCTTGTTCTTAGCGGCGTATTTAGATTTAATCTCGAAAAAGACGGGGCTGGAAAGTTTGGGCGTGTTATAGGAGCGAACGCGAATTTTTTCGCGGAAGGCGGGGCGTTCGATGGAGTTGATGGCGAGATTATAATTTTTAGTGTCAAAATAGAGACTTAAAACTTCTTCTTTAAAATACTCGTCTTTCTCAAGATGTTTTTGGACGCGAGAAAGTAGCTCGTCTTTCTCGGCGGGCGAGATAAGAAACTTTTCTTCGATGCGGAGGATAGTTTTGTCGTCCATGGTTTTATTATAGCCGAGAAACCTTAAAAGTTCTTAGGATTTTAGGGTTTTGGGCGGCGAAAATAACGTTTTCAAAAAGCGTGGCAACAGTCATAGGGCCGACGCCGCCGAGTTTGGGGGTGATAGCCTTTAAATCTTTACGCGCGCGGACTTCTTCGGCGACATCGCCCTTTAACACGCCGTCTTCTGAAGCGGTGCCAGCATCGACCACGACGGCGCCAGGTTTGATATGCTCGGATTTGATGAGGCCGGGGACGCCAGTGGCGGTGATGATAAGGTCGAAGGTTTTGAGCTGGGCAAGGTCGTCGCCACGATGAAAAACAGTGACGTCATAATTTGAGTTTTTAAACATCTTTTCAAGCGGGGCACCGACAAGCCGGCCGCGGCCAACGAGGGCGATTTTAGAATGCGCGAGGTCAATGTCGTAGCCGGTGAGGAGCCAGTTAATGGCGGTGGCGGTGGCAGAATCGAAGTTTCCCTTTCCGGAGAGGCCGTCAACGTCTTTTGCTGGCGCGATGGTTTGAACGATTTCGTCGGTTGAATCTATGTTTTTTAGAGGTAGCTGGACGATGATGGCAGAGCAATCTGTGTTTTGGTTAGCTAAATCTATGTTTTGCGCGAGCTCGTCTGTGTTTCGGCAGAGACAATCTATAACTTCGACGCCAATGTCGGCGCCATAACGTTGTTTGAGCTCGACGTATTTTTTAATGACAGGGCTGTCGTTGTCACGAAGAATAAAAAGCCGGGGCTGGATTTTTTGGCCCTTGAGGAATTTAACGAGATGAGCTTGGCGCTCCTTAATAAAACCGGCGAGCTCGCGGCCGTTGAGTTCTTTAGTCATTATTCTAACTCCATGCGGCCGATAATTTCTGGCTCCTGCTCGAGCGTGAGGCCGAATTTTTCCTTGACGATTTGGGAGATTTCTTGTTTGGCTAGCTCGAGGTCTTGTTCAGAAGTGGCGGAACAGTTAATGAGGACGAGCGGGGCCTTGTCAGAAATTTCGAAACCGTGGAAGGTCTTTCCTTTTAAGCCGGCGAGGTCGAGAACTTGAGCAACGTTAACCTTGTATTTGTCTTTATCTTCGCGAAGGGAGAGGCCGAGGGCTTCAAGGCGAGATTTTTCTGAGGCGTCGACGTAAAGATTTTTGAAAAAGCTACCCGCGGAAGCCTCTTTAGATGGGTCGGGGAGTTTTTCGGCGCGGATACTAGCGACAGCTTGATAAAGATTTTTGGGGGAGTAGTCTTTTATATCATGCGCGTCGAGATAAGACTGGAGAGAGTTATAGAACGGGGGCTGTTTTTGGGATTTGGTGAGCTTAAAAATGACGCTTAGAATAAAGTAGCGGCCTTTGGTCTCGCCGGAGTTAAAAATAGAGTGGCGATAAGAGAAATCGCATTGGTCATTTTTGAGCTCGACAAATTCGTCGAGGAGCGTGTCGTAGGCTTTAACCATTTCTATCGCGTCAGCGGCCTCGGCGCCGTAAGCACCAATGTTTTGGACGGGGGCGGCGGCGACAGAGCTGGGGATTTTAGCTAAAAGTTCGACGCCGGAAAAGCCTTTTTCTATGGTGTATTGGACAAAATCGTCCCAGACGACCCCGCCACCGACTTCAACCGTTAGCTCGGTTTTGGTCTCTTCTAGGATTTTAAGCCCCATGATTTTATTTTGTAAAATTACGCCAGGAAAGCCCTCATCGAGGCCGATAGTGTTGGCGCCGGAGCCGAGAAAATAAACCGGGAGATGTTTGTCGCGGGCAAAATCGAAGGCATCGGGACATTCGTCGGGCTCCGTGAGGCCGATAACGAAAGCGGCCGGCCCGCCAAGGCGCATGGTGGTAAGAGAGGAAAGTGGAACGTTTTCTCGAAGTTTCATGAGTTTATTATACCTTTTTTGAGCGGTCTAGTCAAAATTAGAGTAATGTGATATAATGTTTTGAGTGATTTGGCTGTGGCCGAGTTGCGATTTTAAGTGAGCGGGCCGGTAGCTCAGCTGGTTAGAGCACGAGCCTCTTAAGCTTGGTGT
>CAYUIH010000044.1:0-4906 GCA_964444775.1 uncultured Candidatus Saccharibacteria bacterium | reverse complement strand
ATCTCGTTTTCATTATAAACCCGAACGGCCGTTCTTTATGAGCAGGTCTTGATCAGTTTCTGCATTACCCTTAAGGTATGAGCTCATGCTCATTGCGGATGTCGGTCTGCTCGGATTCCCGAACGTTGGCAAATCCACGCTTCTTTCTGTATGCACCGGATCAAAGCCAAAGATAGCAGGCTATCATTTCACAACTATAGACCCTAATCTCGGCGTAGTGTATCTTCATGACACCAGCTTCGTTATGGCGGATATAGCCGGTATCATCGAAGGCGCAGCGCAGGGCGCCGGTCTCGGCTCAAAGTTCCTCAAACATGTCGAGAGAACGAAGGTGCTCATACATGTCATCGATGTCGCAGGCTCTGAAGGAAGAGATCCGATAGAAGACTACAGAAAGATAAACTCCGAGCTTGAGCAGTTTGATACAAGGCTCGCCGCAAAGCCGCAGATAATCGCCGCAAACAAGATGGATCTTGTGACAGATCAGGAAAAGCTCGATGAATTCCTCGATCTTATGAAGGCGGAAGGAAGAGAAGTCTATAAAATAAGTGCTGCTGCCAGGCAGGGCACCGAAGAGCTTATGAACGCTTTAGAAAGGTCGGTAAGGACGGGCGAAGGAGCGGGCGGCTCGGGCGCGGGGGCGAAGGAAGAATTTTCAGCGGGGGTGGCGGGGGGATAGGACGGGCTGGAGAAGTTTAAGATAGGGGCGGAGAGAGGGATTTCGACATCGGAAGGATTACTAGCTTGCATAGCGGCGCGCATTTGAGCGACGACTTCGTTATGTTGAGACTGATTGGCGGAGGCGAGGTTTTGAGCGATAACTGGGGGGCGAGTGTAATCATAGACATCGGTAATAGCGTTAGCCTCGGCGAGAAATTCTTCGCGGACGGGAGAGTTGGAAGGGGTAGTCTCGCCGCGGATAGAAGAACCTTGAGAGTCAACAACGTTGGCGAGAAAGGAGAGGCGGCGCGAAGCCTCTTCGTCGGAAAGATCTCTGGTAAGCGGTTTCTCGACAACTTTGGGGGCGATGATTTGGATGGTGGACTCACGCTGGCCAGGATTCCAGAAACGGAGATTGGGCTTTAGATAGTATTGATAGAGGGCGGCGATGTAAGTTTCCATAGGCTGATCCTTGCGCAGAGGGAGGGCGAGAACGAGCAGAAAGAGAGCAGGGAGAACGAGAAGGATGGAGGCGATGATTAAAATTTCAGACAGCGAAGCTAACGCCCAAGCGAGGGCGAGGAGAGCGGCGGCGATGAGGAGGTAGATAAACTGGCGGAAATTGAGCGGGCCAAGCAGTTTATCGTCCGCTTCGACGTCTTGAGGGACCTTATACTGCGCCATATAATATATATTATATCATATACGCGGCAAGTAGAATAATGTTAATAGTTATTCTCGTTTGTAAGAAGGGCCTTGATAGTGTCTAGGAGCTCGCCGTTGCTGGCGGACGGATTATTATCGCGATATTCTTTGAAGCGCTTAGTGATATAAGTGAGGCGATATTTAGTCTCGATAAGATCGAGAATTTTGTCAGAAAAGTCGGCAGCGGACGGGTCGGCATTGTAGATTTTGTCGACTTCGTTGGTGAAGTATTCGCGGAGATGCTCGTCGATAAGAGTCGGGCCGATGTCGCTCGGGCTGGAATCGTCGTGAGTTTCTTGCCAGACTTGTTGTTGGAGCTTGCGCTCTTCCCTGGCCTTTTGGAGGAAGGCCTGGATCCAGTTTTCGTCGTTGAGGTTAAAGATATCACGGACGCGGTCTTTCGCGTTGAGGCCGGCGCCACTTCTACGGGCAAGGAGGATAGCCTCGAGCTTACCCTTGGCGTGCATGAGCTTGATAAAGCGTTTCTTAGCGAAGCTATCACGCAGGGAGGAAGTTTCTTTAGCGCGAGCCTTTTTGGCGGCCTTGACGGCTTCAGAGTCGGTCTCGAGAATAGGCTGGTTAAGCGGGTCGGATTCGTCGAGATACCAGGACGGAACCTTTTCCGGATCGGCGCGATCTTCGGCGGAGAGGCTATTGTAATAAGTGTCGGCGAGGGTTTCGACGATAGGATTAAAGAGGTCGGTGCGGAGATTGAGGATTTGGGTAGCGGTTTGGGCCTTAAGGAAGATTTCGGTCTGGTTCTTAAAGAACTCTTCGTCGAAGCCAGCGAGCGGGCTGCCTTCCTTTTCCCAGAGCTTAACCCATTGATCACCCTTGAGCTGGCGGCCAGTGATGAACTGGGCGAGGTTGACGATTTGTTCGGAACCGGAAGGATATTTTAGGGCGGCAGAAATCATAGCCGGGAGGATAGCGTTCATGAGCTCGGCACGCTTGTTCTGCATGCCCTCGATGTCGTCACCATAAACCTTTTTGAGGCTTTCGTCCATTTCGCCGTAAGCGGTGCGCTCGACGTTGTCGAAGGAAGTACCTTCCATAAGTTTGACGGCGGAACGCTTGGCCGGCTTGTAGATAATTTTACCATCTTTATCGCGCTTAGCCTGGCCGGTTTTTTCGTCGATGTCGGGATAGAGACCGGTGACGTATTCTTCGAACCCGAGGAGGTCGTTTTTACGGCGATAATCATTACCATCTTTATCGAATTGGCCTTCGTTATAAACACGGGCGGTCTCGAGATTGATGTATTTACCGAAGCGGCGGAGGAACGGGTCGTTGTCCTTTACCTCGAACATGAGGAAGTTGGCGAGAGCTTGAGAAGCGTGAGTGCCGAGGCGAATCTGGCTCTTTTCTAGAACTTCGTCGAGCATACGCTTCAAAATATCGGTATCGCCACGCATATTGAGCGTGCCCATGCCGGCGATGATGGCATCGATATATTTGGCAGACTCGCCGTGGGAAGTCATCTCGCGGATGGCGTTTTCGACATCTTGAGTGGGCGGGAGAGTAGCAAAGTAAGTTTGGAACTTAGAGATATAAGACTTGTCCTCGATAGCGCGAGTTTGGGCGGCGTAGGCGGCGGTGTAGCGGGCGTCGACCGAGCTGCCGTGCATGGTCTTAAGCATGCGATCGTAGCGATTAAGATCCTCGATAGTTTGGGCAGCGGCGCGACCGTAGACCGCGGATTGATCATGGGCGCGGAGAGCGGCGTTGAAACGCTCGTGACGAGAAACGGCGTTGCCACGGGCGATAAGCTCGCCACGAGCCATTTCCATAATGTAGTCGTCGGCGGCATCGCGATTGCGCAAGTCTTGAGCTAAGACTTCACGGAAGGCCGGATCTTTAGGATCGATAAGGCTGCTAAGGCCAGCTTCGAGGTCGTCCTTCCCTCTCTGGATATCGGTGGCGCTTTTAACGTTTTGTTCGATCATGCGCTGCATGGCGCGGCCACGTTTGTTGAGGCGGCCGTAGCGATCGAAGTATTTAGAGCCGGAGGCGAGGGCGCGGTCGGTGGCGGCTTGGCTGTACATCTTAATATCAGCATTGCGGAGCGTATCGCTATCGTGATGAGACTGAGCGAAGCGGCGAGAGAACTGGAAATAACGGGCGTTTTCGCCGAGATATTGGGCGCGCTTAAGCTGAGCTTCTTCCATAACTTTAGAGGAAGCGAGCTTGACGGCGGGAGTGAAGGCGCTGCGAACGACTTGGCCGACTTGGCCCGGAAGAGTGCCAGACATTTTAAGCAACGACCAAGAGTAGAAGAGCGGGACAACCCGAACCCCGAGACCGAGAATGAGAATGGTGGGGGTTTCGGCAGCGGAGATGATAACCCAGCTAATCAGCGAGCAGGCGCCAAAAAGCAGCGCGAAGAGCGGGTAGAAGACGAGCATGGTAGTAAGCATTTGTTTCCATCGGAGATACCATTTTTCCGTATTGGGGAGGAGAAGGCAGACGAAGGCGAGGGGGCTAACCATAATGAGAAGATAGACGAGGGCCTGGCGGGCGGCGAGAGTAACATAGGCGACGAGGATAGAGAGAACGGCGCCGAGTAAGACGGGGATAAGAGCGAGGAAGGTGTAGCCGGCACCGCCAGCGAGGCTGATACCGAGAGCGCCAACGACGCCACCGCCGATGAGCAGGCCGGTGATGTCGGAATAGCGCAGAGCGCGGCCGGAGGTAGTAGCTTCGGCGAGGAGGCCGGTGGGGGTGATGTTGGCTTCGATACCAGAGAAGAGATCGCGGAGGGAAGCGCCAATGATGTTGGAGGCGTCGACCATGACGGCGCAGAGGAGATAGCTAAGGTTGATTAAAATGGCGGAGATGATAATTTTAGGCAGGGCGCGCTTGATACCATAGTTGGAGATGCCGAGGCCGGTGAGCTGAGAATAGATGACGATGAGGAGAAAGATAACGAAGACGACGTTGGTGAGATCGCGGAAGATAGCCCAAACTTGGCGGAAGGGATTGTCCGCCTCAGAAGTGAGGGGCTTGACGACGAGAAAGTTTTCGATAATCTCATAGAGACCGTCGGTGAGCTTGGCGAAGAAGTTGGCGGCGGGGCAGATGAGCCAGCCGAGCGAGCCAGTTTCTTCTTGGCAGGTGGAGATTTTGGCGTCGGAAGTGTTTGAAGCGGCGGAGGTGTCTGAAGTTCCCGGAGTGAGGTCGGAGACGGCGTCGCTGACGGTTTGGGCGGTGTTGGGAAGGGCGGAGGCGGGGGCGGAAAGCGCTGTGTTGACAGAGGCGGAGAGCGCAAAAATGCTCAAAAAGAGCAGCACAAAAGAAATTGCAGAGGTGGTGAATTTTCTAAACACACTCATTGACCTTATGATTATAGCACAAAAAGCATGAAAAGTCAATAAGATACAGAGGTGGGGTTGTTTCTCCCGTACTAGAACAGACGGTCGACCGCAAGCGAACAGGCTATATTTGAAAAACTACAGCTTCCCGACTACGAAATTGACAATGGCGTAAGCGAGGATGGCGATGACGAGGCCGACGATGGCATAGATTAAAGTCTGTTTAGCTT
>CAYUIH010000043.1:460-4915 GCA_964444775.1 uncultured Candidatus Saccharibacteria bacterium | reverse complement strand
GCCAGTTGGGGCGCGTGAGCGTCGGGTCGACGGTAGCGTACCAATAGACAGACGGCGCAGGGTGGCGGTTGACGGCGGTCCAAAGCAGACCAACAGCGCGACGAAGATGATAATCGTCCGTGACGCAGATACATGAGAAATCGCGCACATAGCCCTCTGCACCGAGCGCATTGAGGCCATACTCGATGTTCTCGATAGTGTTCTGCGACCTAGATTCGATAATCAAATCTTCTGCCGGGACGCCGGCCGCCATGAGAAATTCTGCCGCTAAGATAGCTTCAGGCGTGATACGGTCTTTGCTGAGCGGGCCAATACCGCCGGTTAGAAGAATTTTTCTAACTCTTCTCTCTCGATAGAGATTAAGCGCGACCTTAACCCGTTCCTCACTACCCCCGCCAAAGACGAAGCAGATGTCGGTGCTGCCGATGGGCAGGTTCTCGTAACAATAAGGCGTCGGAAAAACCTGGTCGGCGACGTAATGCTGGACTTTCTGAGGCAAATGCTGAAAGATGCGACCGATACCAATAATTGTAGCTTCGCTCAAGGAATATCCCCCCTTTCCTAGAGAATCGAACGGTCTGCCTTATATTATATCATATCTACGCTTAAAAGTAAAGAGCTAGGGCTCGGGCACGAGCTTGATTTGGGTGATTTCTGCGGCCTTAAAAGCGTTGGCGTAGTGGGTGAGTTTAGGGGCGCATTGTTGAGTTAAGACCATGCCGGTATTAACGATAATTTGGGAGCCTTCAAGAGTGGAGAGGCCGCGCATTTGGCGGGGCGGGAGGAGAGAGCCAGAGGGCGAATAGAGACCGCCGGTGTAGCCGAGACGGTCGTAGAGATTATCGAGCCCGCGCGGAACACAGGCGCCGTGAGTATGGCCAAAACTAAAGATAGCAAACTGCTTTAGAGCGGGGTGGTTGGCGGCGGAGAGAAGCGGGGCGTGGGCAACAAACCAGTGGAGTTTACCCTTTCTAAAGGTGAGTTTTTGGGCAGTTTTAAGCGCGGACAAAACTTCCGAAAATTTTGCATAATTTTCTTGCCAACGACCGTCTTGATACCAACAGGCTGGGTCTTGATAAAAGCCAAAAAGGCGGAGACTCTTAAACTCAAACCAGCTATTAAGGAGGAGCGTAGCGCCGGCGGCGGCATAAATTTCTCGCCACTTTTGTTCGGCGCCAGAATAAACATATTTCTCAAACTCACTAAAGTGGCGGAAGCGCTTACTCTTGGCTGGGCGGATAATATCGTGATTTCCGAGGATACCAACGGTAGGGGCAAAGGAGGTGCAGAGTTTAATCTGCTCAATAAGCCGGGCGCGGAGAGCTGGGTCGTCGAGATAGTCCGGCGTGTCGAGTAAATCGCCCTGGAGGATAATGAGGTCGGGGCGGATTTTTTGGAGATTTGTGCGCAAAAAAGTGGTTTGGCGGGCAGAAACAAGAGGGCTGATATGCCAGTCGCCAGTGAGGGCGACAGTAAGCGGTTCGGAAACTGCCGCGGAAAGAGTGTGGGAGCGGATTTTGCAGACGCTAGGCTCGGTTAATTTAAATTGCATAGCTAGATTTTAGCACGTTTTAGCGCCCGCGTGATATAATGTTTATGTAATCGTGGAGAAAATAGTTAACAGACTAGCAAAATGGCTAGATGAATTTGGGCTAGCGGGGCAAGGATTTTTGCTCGCGATGCGAAAGCGGCGGATCGTGGCGGTGTTTTTGGCGACATTTATTATCTTTGGGGCGCTGTTAAACCTGCTAGCGAGTGGGTTTGCGTCGTTTAAACTGATGTTCGCGAGCGACCTTTTTGGGGCGCTGAAGATTCTGGGCGACGCAGTCTTAGGCGTGTTTGGGGTGGGGAAAAGTTTTGGGGACTTTTTCTTAAATTTTCTGCTGACTTTTTTCCAGTCGGCTTTGGTAGCGCTGGTGTATTTTACGGCAAAATATAAAAGAGGGAGGAAGGCCGCCGAAGCTGAGGCGGCAGAACAAGCGGGCGGGCTAGAGTCGAGCGCATTGGTGGCGGGGCTAGCGGTGCTAGGGAGCGGCTGCCCAACTTGTGGGACAACCTTACTGGCGCCGGTGATTGGCGCGGTAGTCTCGGGGACTTCTGGGGCGGTGGCACTGGCGGGGAAATTAAGCATGGCGCTAAACCTCTTGGCGTTTTTAATAGCAATTTTAGTGTTTAAGAAGCTAGGGTTCCAAGCCTATGCTATAATAAAAAGTGAAAGATACATGAGAAAAAAGGAGCAAAATGCAGAAAGCCGTTAGAATTATTGCGCTAGTCGCAGTATTTGGGTTGATTTTGGTTGCCATTATCACTAGCACCGTGAAGCCAGTAAAAATTGAAGAAAACATTTGGACGGAAGCGATGACGCTCGGCGATGTAGAAACGGCAAACCGACATTATGTAGTTTATACAGATTTGATGTGTCCATACTGTAATTATTATGCTCACACGATTTGGGAGAACGACGGAGACTTTCAGCAGTTTTTGGCGGATCACCATATCCTTTATGAAGTGCGGATGACAGATATGCTCTATGAGGGCTCGGGCGTAGAATTTTCTCGTCCGGCGGCAGTGGCGGCGTATTGTGCGGCGCGAGAAAACAAATTTTGGGACTATTATCATTTAGCGCTCGATTCCCTGTTTACAGATTATTATGAGAAAGGTTACGGAAACTCAAAAACCGCGCCGAAGATTCCGGACATGACGCTAGATTATTGGTTAGAGATAGGCAAGGAAGTTGGGCTGAGCGACGAGTTTGCAGCGTGTTATAAAAACCAAGAGACGCTTTCTGAAGTAAAAAATAACACCTATCGCGCGTCGGACAAGGTCTCGGGGCTACCTTATTTCTACTTTGACAAATACATAACGGGCGGATTCGACCCGGGCTGGGGTTGGGCGGAGGTGTCGGCGCTGTTAAAGGCAGGGCTCTAGTCAGCGGAGCGTAATCTGCTTAGCCTCAAATAAAACAGTGGGGACGGCGGGAGGCGGAGTAAAGTCGCTAGGTTTAAGCGGGTATTTGATTTTGGTTTGATATTTTTGAATTAAAGCCTGGCCGAGCTGGGAGGTATAGTGGCGGTCGGTGTTGAGAAGTTTAAGGGCAAACTGTTTTTGGAGAATGAGATAAAAGCTAGCGGGCGGGTTTTCCGCTTCTAAGAGTTTATGAACGATTTGAGAGGAAAGATGGAACGGCGGATTGGAGAAAACTTTATAATCTTTTGGTAAAGTCTCAAGACTAAAGGCGAGGAAATCTTGCTCAAAAATTTCTACGTTCTCAATGTGATGCTTTTGGAGATTTTGGCGTAGCTTTTCTGCTGTAATGTGGTCTGGCTCAAAGGCGAGGACGTGAGCGCATTTTTTAGACAGCGCAAAAGTGATAACGCCACTGCCGGCGCCGATTTCTACGACCGTGTCACGGCGTTTGATATTGCTATGGCCGACGAGCATGAGTGCGAGGCGCGGACTACGCAAAAAGTGTTGAGACAAGAGATGGTTTCTAGTGGTGGACATTTTAGGCTATATATTTAGTTCTGTTTCTTGGCCGGTGGAGAAATCTTTGAGTTTGAACTTTTTAGTGTCAGCCTCGGTCTCGCCGATGACGATGCCAGACTGGGCAACCTTGGCGGCGTAAGAAAGTTTATCGCCGAGACGCTTCTCGAGGAGGACAACATCGACGCTTTGGCCCTTGGCGCGGAGTTCTTTGGCGAGGTCAAAAGCAACGAGGTTTTCTCGCTCGGAGACGGGGACGATGGCGACGTCGACCGGGGCTTGAGTCTCCGCCTTAACGAGACCGTTGCTGTTTAAAATATAAAAGAGACGCGATAGACCGATACTGGCGCCGACGCCGGGGAATTTAGCGTCCGAGAAAAAGCCGGTGAGGTTCTCGTAGCGGCCACCGCCGCCGATAGAGCCAAGCTGAGGATATTCTGGAAGCTGCGCCTCGAACACGGTGCCGGTGTAATAATCTAGCCCACGAATAATACGGAAGTCGATTTCTGCGGCGTCGTCGAGACCGAGCGCGGAAAGTTCGATCATGACTTTTTCTAGCTCGGTAACGCCCTGGATAAAGAGCTCGTTGGTATCGACCGGGGTAGCTTTAAGGAAGGAGAGAGCGGGGATAGCAATCTCGGCGGGGCCGTGGATTTCTAGAAGGTCGGTGAGTTTTTTAACGACGTCAGCGGAAAGGCCGAGATCTTCAAACGAGCCAAGCGTGCGCTCGGGAGAAACCTTTTCGCTACGGTCGATAATGGCGCAGATTTCGTTAGTTTTATCGGCAACGCCGAGACCTTCAAGGATTCCGGCGATAAGCTTGCGGTTGGAGAGGCGGATTTTGACTTTAGCGGGAACAAAGGATTTAAGTGCGTCATAGAACGTGGCGATAACTTCCGCATCATAGCCCACAGGAAGCTCGCCGCGGCCAATGATGTCGACGTCGGCTTGATAAAACTCGCGGAAACGACC
>CAYUIH010000043.1:0-431 GCA_964444775.1 uncultured Candidatus Saccharibacteria bacterium | reverse complement strand
TTCGCCGCGGAAATTGCGGCCGATTTGAGTGACTTTAAACGGAAAGGCAAGAGCGCTTTCGTGCTCGACGACATAGCGCGCGAGCGGCACGGTATGATCGAAACGCAGGGCTTGGTCGGCGTCTTTGGCGGTTTCTTCGGTTTTGATAACTTTATAAATTTGTTTTTCGGTTTCTCCGCCGGCCTTGGCGAGAAGAATCTCGGTGCGGTCGATAGTGGGAGTCTCGATGTTTAAAAACCCATGAGAACGATAAACCTCGGCGATTTTGGCTTTGTATTGGTTAAAAATGGCTTGGTCGCGGGGCAAAAGTTCTTGCATACCCGACAGAGGCGAAGTGTTGAGTTTTTTCATACTTTTATTATACCGCGGGATATGTTATAATGTCAAAAGGTTGGCTCTGTAGCTCAGTTGGTAGAGCAGAGGCCTGAAGA
>CAYUIH010000042.1:0-5142 GCA_964444775.1 uncultured Candidatus Saccharibacteria bacterium | reverse complement strand
TCGTTAAACCTCCGCTCCAGGTTCGGAATCACCCCTTCATAAGTCGTTTCATAAATCGTCCCCGCGGCAAATTTCCCCCGCCCCGAAACCGTCACTTTATACTTTTCCGCCCCCGTGCCATACAAAATCTTCTCCACGTCCTCGTCTTTTAGGTCTTTAATCGGTACATGGATAGAAAACCCGTGTCGCTCCCCCACTGACGCCAGCCGCTTCAGCCAATAAGAGTCGTACGTCACTCGGTTAAACGGCCGAATCCCACCCTCCGCAATCGTCAAATTCGGGTTCAGCACCAGCTTCGGGTCAATCTCCATCCTAATCCCCAGCCCCGTGCAGGTCGGGCATGCCCCTTGCGGCGCGTTAAAGCTAAATAGCCTTGGCTCCAGCTCGGGAATCAACTCATCTGGGTGCGCCGGGCAGGCATATCTCTGAGAGAACGTATAAACTTCGTCTTCCTTGATATTTTTCTCGCTAATCGACGTGGCGTTATCTCTAATTTTTAACAGTTTAATAATCCCTTGGCCAATCTCTAGCGCCTGCTCAATCGAGCCAGAAATCCTCGATTCAATATCCGGCGAAAGAATAAACCGGTCCACGACCAGTTCAATATCATGCCGCTCATTTTTCTCCAAGCTCGGAAACTCGTCCAGCGCATACACAATCCCGTCCACCCTCACTCTCGAGAAGCCTTTAGCGATATATTGGTCCGGAATATGCGCAAACTCGCCCTTCTTCGCCTGCACTAGCGGAGCCAGGAGCATCAGCTTACTCCCCAGCGGGAGCTTCAGCACTTCCGTCACAATATCTTCCACGCTTCTCCGCGACACTTTTCTATGGCAAATCGGACAATGCGGCACCCCCACTCTCGCGAATAGTAACCTCAGATAATCATACACTTCTGTCACAGTCGCCACGGTCGAACGCGGGTTGCGCGAGGTCGACTTTTGGTCAATCGAAATCGCCGGCGATAGCCCTGTGATAGAGTCACAATCCGGCTTATCCATTACCCCGAGGAACATCCGCGCATAACTCGAGAGCGACTCTACATACCGCCTCTGGCCTTCTGCATAAATCGTATCAAACGCCAAACTCGACTTTCCCGATCCAGAAAGACCCGTAATTACCACTAGCTTGTCTCGCGGAATATCCACGTCGAGGTTCTTCAAGTTATGTTGTCTCGCCCCTCGGATTTTGATATAGTTATCTTCCATAAACCTAACCATTATACTCCATTTCCGCCCAAAAATCCACCCCGAGAGGCGCTAAACCGCTTTATTTTCCTCCATTTTATGCTATAATTTATCTATGCAATATCTCGCTGTTCTCGGCCGCCTGCCCGCCCTATCTATCGCCGAACTCTCCGCTCAATTTCCCGCCTCTGAGGCGTCTTTTGAGCGCGGAAAGAATCTCCGACAAAATTTGCTCTTTTTTTCCCTTCCTGATGGCCAAACCCCCGATATTTCTCGCTTCGGCGGCGTCCAAAAATTTGGCGTTTTCCTAGGCAATTTTAAGGCCACGGTCGATTTTCTCTCTAGTCTCCCCGAGGGGAAGATTACCCTAGGCCTCTCCGATTTCCGCCCCCACGCCTCCGCCTTCAAGGCTCAGGGCGAAGCGCTCAAGCTCAAACGCCTCCTCTCTCGGAACGGCCGTTCTGTTCGGGTTTTATCTAACAAATCCGCCGTCTTGTCAACCGCCACTTCCCATCATAACCAGCTTGCCGAAAAGCCAAATCATGTTGAAATTATGCTAACTTCTGCCGGTTATTTCAACTTGCTTGGCGTCCAAAACATTACCGAATATGCCAAGCGCGATCAAGCTCGCCCCGCCCGCGACGCTAAGGTCGGTATGCTCCCCCCTAAACTTGCCCAAATCCTCATCAACCTCTGCGGCCCGCTCCCTAAAAACGCGCGCCTGCTCGACCCTTTTTGCGGTACCGGCGTCGTGCTCCAAGAGGCTCTGCTCGACGGTTACGCCGCCTACGGCACAGATTTAGATCCGCGCATGGTCGCCTACTCCGAGAAAAACCTCGCCTGGCTCACCTCTAGCTCTCCCTTCGCTAAAACCCTCAAAAGCCCCGTTTTCGCCGTCGAGGAGGGTGATGCCGTCTCTCACACCTGGCAGGGAACTATCAGCGCCGTCGCCGCCGAAGCTTTTCTGGGCCAGCCTATGTCCGCTCCCCCCGCCGACATCAAACTTAGGCAAGAAAAGGCGCGTTGCCGCGAGATTCTCCTTGGCTTCTTCAAAAATCTCGCGCCCCAAATCGCAGAAAACACGCCCGTCGTCATCGCCGTCCCCGCTTGGCTCCGCCCCGCCGGCCACTATGAAACCTTAAACCTCCTTGACGAAGTAGAAAAACTGGGGTATAATGTAATGAAATTTAGAAATCTAGGGCAGGCCGACCTCTTGTATTTCCGAGAAGGCCAGATTGTCGCCCGAGAAATAATAGTATTAAGGAAAAGATAACTCTATGTCACACGTAAAAGCCGGCGGTACCGCCAAGAACGTCCATAATAACGCTGGTCAACGCCTCGGCGTCAAACGCTTTGGTGGCCAAAGGGTCAAGTCTGGCGAGGTTCTCGTTCGCCAAACCGGCTCCACTAAGCTCGCCGGCGAGGGGACTTACATGTCCCGCAACTTCACCATCCACGCCAAAAAAGACGGCGTCGTCACCTTCGTCAAGACGAAAAAGTCCCACTTCTCCGGGAAATCCGTCCCTCGCGTCCGCGTCGAAGTCCGCTAACAAAATCCCCTTCGGGGGATTTTTTGTGTTGTGTTATAATTTTCTTATGCAACCAGAAAGTACCATTCCGCGTTTTTCCGTTTCTGAATTTCTCGCTGTCTTAAATCAGACGCTCGACTACGCCTTTCCGTTAGTCGAGGTTGAAGGCGAGGTTTCCAGCTTTAAAGTCTCTAAAGGCCGCTGGGTCTTTTTCGATCTAAAAGACGAAACCGGCACTATCTCTTGTTTCACCACCGTCTTTGGCCTCCGTACCCCGCTCGAAGACGGCATGCGCGTCATCGTCTCCGGCTCCCCAAAGCTCACCGACTTCGGGAAGTTCTCCCTCACAGTCAAGCAGCTCCAGCCTGTCGGCGAAGGCAGCCTTAAAAAGGCCTTCGATCTGCTCAAGAAAAAGCTAGAGGCCGAAGGTCTCTTCGCCCCCGAGAAAAAGCGCCCTCTCCCGGCCGATTTCACTAAGCTCGGGATTATCTCCTCTGTCACCGCCGCCGGCTACGCCGATTTCCTTAAAATCCTCGACGCCCGCTGGGGCGGCCTCGACATCACCGTTAAAAACTGCGGCGTCCAAGGCCTCGCCGCCGCCGACGAGCTTATTCGCGCTATCGACTATTTTAACGAACATACAAACGTCGAAGTTATCGCCATCCTCCGCGGTGGCGGCTCCAAAGACGATTTAGCCGTTTTCAACGACGAGTTCCTCGTCCGCAAAATCGCCGCCTCTAAAATCCCCATCATCACCGGTATCGGCCACGAAGTCGACACTACCCTCGCCGATCTCGCCGCCGACGTCCGCGCCTCCACCCCGTCCAACGCCGCCGAGCTCCTCGTGCGCGACCGTTCCGCCGAGCTTTCCCGCCTCCACGATAACCTCCGCAGTCTCAATAGCTACCTCACTCACTATCTCGACACTCTCGCCGAGACTAACCGCTCCGTCCTCGAAAGCGCCAAGAGGGAACTACTCGCTCGCCTCGACCGCGTCCTGCTCGAGCTCAAGAATCAGCGCGCTCTGCTCGACTCGCTCAGCCCCGAATCCGTCCTTAGACAAGGCTACGCCCTCCTCTCTGGCCGCCCCTCCCCTGGAGAAATTGTAAAAATTACAACATTTACCAACTTAATCGAAGCAAAGGTTACCCATGTCCACCCCCGAAACTAAAGAAACTAAGAAAGCTAACCACTCCGCCCCCTCCCTCACCTCTCAAATTACGGATTTAAACACCAGGATCCAGTGGTTTTATTCCGACGATTTTAACCTCGACGAGGCCATGAGTCGCTACGAGTCCGCCGCCAAACTCGCCGAAGAAATCGAGTCTTCTCTTAAGACCCTCAAAAACAAGCTCACCGTCCTCGACTCTAAGGTTTAAGCGCCCTCTTGTTTTCTAATTCCGTTTATGTTAAGCTAGTTTCATGAACAATGCTTCCGCCCCCGCTGGCTACACCCCTATCGCGCCCCCTTCTCGTGGCTATTCTTCCGGCTCGTCCGACCTTTTAAAAACCGTCTCTATTATCATCCTCGGCCTGCTCCTAGTTGGCTCCTGCGTCCTGTCTTATTATTTCTTCACCGAATACACCATAATAAAAACTGATGTAGATGGCCAAATTGACACCGCCGTCGTCAAGGCCGAGAAAACTCTAACCGACCAGCTCGAGGAAGAATTCTCCGAGCGCGAGAAATACCCTTATAAAACCTTCACCGGCCCCGCCGACTACGGTAGTCTCAACTTCGAATACCCTAAAACTTGGTCTGTCTTCATCAATCGCGATGCTTCCTCTGGCGGCAACTTCGAGGCTTATCTCCACCCCGACGCTGTCCCCCCTCTCAGCAACGAAACCATCAACGCTCTCCGCGTCACTATCTCTTCAGAAAACTATGATAGTGTCGCTAACCGCTATCTTTCCGCCGTCAATAATGGCGAGCTCTCCAGCTCCATCCTCACCATCAACGATCGCCCCGAGAGCGGTTTCTCCCCTATTTCCGCCACCCGCTACGACGGCAAAATCAACAACACCTTCGTCGGCTCGATTCTAATCTTTAAAGTCCGCGACAAAACCATCATTCTCCAGTCCGACGCCGAGGCTTATCGCGCCGATTTCGACAAAATTATCAACACCATCACTGTTAGAAACTAAAAATAAAAGGAGATTTCTCTATGGCACATATCAACCGTAAATACATCGATTCCCATTGGCTCATTTTTGTCATCAAGGGCCTCGTCGCTATCTTCTTCGGCGGTCTCGCCCTCTTCGATATGCGCCGAGATCTCGACTCTATGATTGCCCTCGCCGGCGTCTTCCTGCTCACTCTCTCCATTATCGAATTCATCAACGCCCTCTATCGTGCCCGCCAGAAAACCGGCTGGGCCGTCTCGGTCGCCCTCGGCGTCGTCGACGCCGTCGTTGCCCTCGCGCTC
>CAYUIH010000041.1:0-5393 GCA_964444775.1 uncultured Candidatus Saccharibacteria bacterium | reverse complement strand
GATTGGGTTTACGACTATGCGACCTGGCACCACCACATATACCGTGACAGATATCACGAGTAACGCCACGAATATCGTTGAGGTGTCTGGCAATACTACAAATGGCTTTGCGCTGACGCCGAAGGCAGTAGGGCGAGCGACAATTACGGTCTATGGCCAGAACGGCAACCGTACTCGCCAAGCGACCTTTACGGTCTATGTTTACAATGTTGCTACGACCGAACTTTGGCTCGATGCGAGTGCTGGAACTTACACCTTTGCAGGAATCTCCACTCCGAGCGGACAGGGACCTGCCAATGCCATTCGTGTTTCGGCCAGTTCAAATAACAGAAACGCGGTAGAAATTAGAAATGCCGATCGGCCGAACAACTGGACTTTGCGCGGCGCAGGCGACGCGACGATTACTTATACCCTTTCTGCTGGCAACGACCAGAACGTTGCTCGCACGACCGTAGATGTAACGGCGCACGTCTATACGTTGGTACTTAGTAAAGACGAAGCGACGGTAGCCAAGGGCTATAGTGGCGAATACCACGGGATTGTGGTCGCTGGGAACGCCGCGGCGTTAACCGCCAGCTCAACAAACACCTCTGTAGTCTCAGCGGCAAGCTTAGGCTCCTTTACGGCGGCAGAAGCGGGCGACGCAACGATTGAGTTTTATGCCGGACAAACGAAAGCCGGCGAACTCTTAGTACACGTCTACGACCCGCTAACGCCGGATGATGTCACTTTAAGCACGAACGGGCTAGGCGGCGCGCCGACCGACATGGAGTTTACCGTTTCTGGTACAAATCTGCCGAGTTGGACGCTCACCTCGGGCGACACGAGCATCGTCACCGTCTCTGAAGAATTGACTAGTGAGACGAGACTGGTTGCGCAGACTAAGGGCAGCGCCACGATGACGATTCAATACTTAGACGACTTTGAGCAGCCGACCAAGAACTTTGGCGCTACAGTGATTGAAGTTTTGCCAGAAATTACCTTGAGCGAGACTGAGATTTATGTCTTAAAGGGCGAAGCGCAGCCGGCAACCATCACCGCAACTTCGACCGAAGGCACGGCGCTCGAAACGCGCGTGCTAAAGGACGGAGACGAAGTAGCGCAAGCCGACAGCATTGCAGTTTCTGTCAGCGGCGAGACTTATAGCCTCACCGTCAACAAGGCTGGACAATACGAGCTTGAGTTTGCGGCGGTGCACGATGGCAACATTCTCTTAACTAAGAATGTGACTGTTTACGCGATCGACTTTACGGTTAATCCGCAAGAATTGCACATTGTAAAGGGTAATTCTCAGCAAAATACCGTCACAGCACTAAACGACTTTTGGAACACGACGGACTTTGCCGACGAGACTGGGTTTATTATCTCCCGTCTCGGACATAGCGACAGCGACTTTGAGTTCCGCCTTGGCGACGACCTAGAGGCAGGCGACTATGAGCTAGTCTTCTACGCAATCGCAAACGGCGAAATTCGCGACTCGAAGACTGTAACCGTGCACGTTTACGAAATAAAAGTGACGAACCACAACAACGGTGGTGAGATACTTTATGGCGAAGTTGGCACGCAGTTTAGGACGATTTCCGTCACGGACGGCAACCGAAATGCCACTCAGACCATGACAATCGACGGACCAGAAAATGGTCTGCGCAATAATCGCAACCGTTTTACGGCGCGCAAGGCCGGTAAATATACCGTAACCTATACCGATACAATGGCGAACGGCGAACAGGTTGGCGAATACGTCGTAACGATTGAAGTCTTTGGTCTTTCCCTTTCCGACCACGTTAGCGGCATCTACGCCGTGGGCGAACTTTCCTCCGAAGATGAGCTATTTACGATTGACGAGGCGGGGACTTATGGCGAAGTCGAGGCGACCTATGAGGTAGACACCGGCAACGGTTATGAGTCCATCGACGCTTTCGACCCGACACAAGAAGGTCACTACCGCGTGACCGTCCGCAACAAGACGGCCGCCGAACATAACTTCCGCGAACAAGAACAGTTTACATTCTATCTCTATGCTATTGAAGCGGACGACCTCTATATCGTACGCAAGGGCGAAGGAACGACGATTGATATTTCTACCGAATCCATGTGGAGCATCGACCGCGTGCGCGACGAATCTGCGTCTTGGTATCAGCAGAATTTTGGCTCGACCGACTGGCGCACTTTGAACGACGACGGCACGGTGACGATTGTGGCAGACGAGCTAGATCTTGGTGAGCACGAAATTTCCTTCCAACACAACTTTGGTTGGGGACGCTATGGAACGATTAAGACAGCACACGTAATTGTTTACGATGTCACGACCGACGAAGAATATGACCCAGAAGAAATAACGGCAGACACGCTCGAGAGCTTGTTCGAGGCGCTGGTGGGGCTAACCAATATGTTCAACGACGTTGACCCGAGCACGCTGACGGAAGAAGAGTTTGCGAACTTAATCCAGCAAATGATCGACGCGGAACGCGCGTTAATCACTCAAGCCGTGGGCATCTTTGAAGACGAAACGCCTGCGAGCGTGAACGCTTTGATGGAAGCTTTGATGGAAGGCTATGAGCTCAGAACCGAAGTGAGCGTCCAGATTATCGACGAAGCAGACGCGAGCGAAGAACTAGTAGCCGCGGTGCGCGAGATTAACCCGGACGTTACCCCGACCTACTTCGATATTTCCGTCTATCTCTATGGTGGCCGCAACTTTATCGGCGCGATGCACCAGCTCACCGCTCCGCTCACCATCGCTTTAATGGAGACGGAAGAGCCGGCCGAAGGCTACGCTCGCCAATACGTCTTAGTGGCGCAACACGGCGACGAGGAGCCGATTCTCCTCTACGAACACGAAGATTTTGAGATTATCGACGGCGTGATTTACCTCATGTCTGACCGCTTCTCGACCTTCGCGGTGACTTATGTAGACACCTTACTCCCGGTTGCCCCGAATACGGGTAGATTAACCACCGATGCTGCTGACGGCGCCACGGCAGACGCGTCGGTAGTGATGGCGGCAGTAATCTCTCTGGCCACTCTCCTCGGCCTAACGACAGTCGCCCTCAAACGCAAAGAGGCGTAAAAAGAAAAATAATTTCTAGAAAATCCCCTTCCCCTCCGGGAGGGGGATTTTATTTTATCACTTCGTAGATTCGATAGTGTTCTGTGTCCGCTTGGTTCCAATCATCATCTTCTGCTCCGCTATCGTAGAGCTTAACTAAGATATTGTCTTGTTCCCATTGATCAATCATTGTTTTTTCTACTACTGCGCTAAGTATGGCTTCTGTGCTCGGAGAATAATAAAGTACATAATAACATTTTTGGCCGTCGAGGCAGAATTGTCGTAAATCTTTAACTTCTATCTGCTTGGTTAAATCTGGCTGCGGCCAAGAGACGTAGCTATAGAATTCTTCTGCGTTGACGTTAAACAGCCTAAAATCGTTATCTAAGTATGCAATAACTGGCGTATAAATAATTTCCGACCCTACGTTAGTAAGAAAAATCCCCGGCTCCGTTGAAAGATGCTCGCGGATATACTGGCTAGTCGCTAGAGCGTCGGAATAAGTATATTTAAACTCTTTATAAAGATAATTTATACCGCTAATAACTGCTACGGCCAGTAGCAAACCATAGAATCCAGAAACAAGAGCTCGGATGTTTGGCAAATTGTCATAGCGCGCTTTAAGCGGCCTAGGCAAAAACGCCATGGCGGCGAAGCAGAAGGCCAGCAGCGAGAAGAAGATATTAGAGCAAAATACAATCATCGTTAGCATCGCCAAGAAAATCCCTAACTTTATAAGCGGCTTGAGTTCCGGAGAAGTGACGGGCTTGGGCGTTCGGAGCAGGAAGAAGATAAGGCAGAAGATGGGGATAAACGCGCGTTGAGGCAAGACGATAGCCCAGACTAGCGAGCTAATCGCAAAATCCCATAAAACCGTTGGGGTCATTTTATAGAATACGTCGCGACGATAAAGAATTAGATAACAAACCAAGACGGCGATTAACGCCATAATAAAGAGGCCAGAGAAGGTCGCGGCCAGAGGCGCCGCATAAGCCTGGACGTTGCCGGCGAAAAACTGGACAAATTCAAACGGTTTAAGTTTAATGCCAGATTCAGCGCTTTCGCCCATACTACCTAAAATTGGTAGATAAGATAAAGTAGCGATAAGGATGCTTCCAGCCATGGCGACGATGATGCGCCGATTGGCGGCTTCTAAGAAATGCTTTCGTTTGCGCCGCCATTCAATAAGAAATTCAACTCCTAGTGTTAAAGCAAAAACAAAACAATGAATATGCACGTTGGCTGCCAAGACGGCCGCGAGCAAATAAGGCCAGGGATGCGTAAATCTTTTTGGATAAGACATAATTAACAAAATAATCGCTAGGGGCAACAAACAGTAGCTTCTGGCGACCACCGGATAGAAATAGATCATGGGCAAGGAGAAAATTAGCGCCACGCGTTTCCATTTTTTACAGGGTAGGTAGCGCAGATAGAGCCAAGCGGTAACTCCGCCGATAGCCCAGCTTACGATGTTGATAGCCTTGAACGGTAGCCCTAGTTTGGCGACCGGGCGAATTAACAAGTACCAAGGTAGTAGATGTCCCTCGATTTTCATTTGGCTAATTAGTTCGGGCAGAGAGGCGTCACGAGCAATTAGCCAAGCCTGCGCCTCGTCCTCCCAGTTCTCATGAAAAATCAGCGCGAATAAAAACGTAATTACTAGATAGAGCAAAAAGCAGACGACAAGCTCCTTGTTTTCTTTTATCCAGGCGAGTAAACGTTTATGTTTTGTCGGCATATAAGTATCTTACCATATATAAAATTTAAGTTATCTACTTTTTGCTTTCGTGATATTCTTTTTCGGTATTAACTCCCCAGACGTTAGACTTGTCGGTTGTGCCGCTCAAAATGTTTTTCACGGCTTCAAAAGAGGTGCACATGGAGTGGTCGAGATTGTTGTAGCGATGCTGACCATTGCGACCGACACAGAAAAGGTTCGGAATAGCGTCGAGATAATTGCGAAGGTCGCCCATGTGTTCGTAGGCGTCAAAGTAGGCAGGATAGGCTTTTTTAACGCGTTCGACATGATAGTCGATAACTTCGTTTTTATTGCCGATAATGTGGATTTTAGCCATTTCGGAGATGGCAAGTTTAGCAAATTCGTCGTCGGCCATCGACCATAAATCGTCGCCTTCGTTACAGAAATACTCGAGACCAACCCAAACGGTATGTTCGACGTCTTTGACGAGATAGGGAGACCAGTTGTTATAGATTTGGAAGCGCCCCATCTTAACGTTCTTGTCGTGAACATAAACCCAGTTGTCCGGGACGATGTCACCGAGGGTTTTGATGTTAGTCTTATTTTTAAGGGAGAGTTTTTTGCTTAAGACGCCGACGGTCATAT
>CAYUIH010000040.1:0-5449 GCA_964444775.1 uncultured Candidatus Saccharibacteria bacterium | reverse complement strand
CCCTTTATCCGGGTCAAATTTCTCCACCGCACGCAATAATCCGGTGTTCCCCTCTTGAATCAAGTCCAACAAATCCAGCCCCCGCCCGCTATAACGCTTCGCAATCGACACTACTAGCCGCATATTCGCTTCCACCATCTTGTCCTTCGCCTTCTTGTTCCCCTCCACAATCTTCAGCGCCAAATCCTGCTCTTCTTCCGGCGTTAACAGCGGAATCTTCCCAATCTCACGCAAATACAACCGAACCGAATCATCCGCAAACGCATCAACATTATCAACCGTAATTTCTAGGTCTTCATCAGAAAGCTCTTCTTCGTCCGCGAGGTCGAGCGCATTCGGCTCCAACGGCTCGAGAACTAAGTCATCTTTTTCATCCATTGGACAAATTATAAGTTATTTACCCGCTTTTTTCAACTCCATTATTTTCCGAAGTAGCTCCTTTTCCCGCTCCGGGTCCAAGTTTTCCGCCTCTAGCTCAGCCTGCAATTTACAAATCTCCGCCTTCGCCATTTCGTCCTTCAGCCGCCCGTATAGTCCCTTTACCTCCGTCGCCAGCGCCGTCTTTCCCCAGCCTTTATAAGTTGTATCAAACACCATCTCCAGCTCCGCCAGCCTCGTCTCATCCTCCGGCGTCTCAATCTCGCTCGGCACTTCCACCCCGCCATACACCGCAATCGCCATCAAATTATTCTCTAGTCGCGCCAACTGGTCGCCCTTCGCCTCCGTTTTTGCCTTTTTCAGTCTCCGCTTTGGTTTCTCCTCCAATTTTCGCTCTAAATCCACTTCTTTTCCACGCAAATCCCCTCGCGACACCCCTAGCCGCTTCGCTATCAGCTCCTCATAATGCGCCCGCTCCACTTTATCTTGCACATAGTTCAACATCTTTAGCGCTACATCCGAATACTCTTTCTTCCCAAACGCGCTATTCATGTCCACCTTTTCCTCATATTTGTCGAGCAACCATTCCACCGCCGGCCGCGCCTTCCCCACCGCCTCTTGCCATAGTTTCGGGTCTTGTTGAATCAGCTCGTCTGGGTCTTTCGCCCCGTGATAGTCACAAATCACCGTCAGATTAATACCCAAATCCCCCGCCAGCTGAATCGCCCGCTCCGTCGCCCTCACCCCCGCCTCATCGCCATCATATGCCAGTCTAATATCGTTCGTCAGTCGCGCCAAAATCTTCAAATGCTGCTCTGTCATCGCCGTCCCGCTCGTTGCCACCGCCTGTTTTACCCCCGCCTGGTGGCTAGAAATCACATCCATATTCCCCTCCACAATCACCACAAACCCGTCCCGTCGAATCGCCTCCTTCGCCTGCGCTAGCCCAAACACAAACCGGCTCTTATTGAACAAAATCGTGTCACTCGTGTTCAAATACTTTGGCTCGCTTTTATCCAATACTCTCGCCGTAAATCCAATTACACCGGCGCTATCCATAAATGGCACTGTCATTCTCCCCCTGAACATATCTCCCCCATATTGGTTCAACAGCCCCGCCGCCTCCATCTCCTTCTCGCTATACCCGCGCGATTTCAAAAACATCTTTAAGTTCTTTCCGTCCGCCGGCGCATATCCAATCCTAAACTCTTTCACCGTCCCCCGGTTTAAATTTCGCTTATAAAACACATATTCCGACACTCGTCGCGACTTCGACAAACAAAATTGATAATACTTGGTCGCGAGCTCCAACGCTTCCTTCGCTCTCAGCTTCAGCTTCGCCACGTCTTTATTCCCCGCACTAAAATACTTAGACAAGTCTACTCCCGCCTGCCCCGCCAACTTTTCTAGCGCCTCCTTGAAAGAAATCCCCTCCACCTCCATAATAAACGTAAAAATATCCCCGCCCTTATTCGCAGAAAAATCGTGCCAAATCCCCTTCTCTGGTGACACCATAAACGACGGCGTTTTATCCACGCCCCATGGCGATCGCCCCTTTAGGTTCCGCCCCGCCCGCTTTAGCTCCACATACTGAGCAATCACATCCTCCACCGGTAGTCTGGCCTTAATCTCCTCCTTCGCATCTTCCATATTTTCAGTATATCATTTTTTCTCCATTTTTTATGCTATACTATAACCATGAACGACATGGCCTATCTCCAATCCATCTCCGCTGACGTCGCCCCCGCTAAGCCCGCTTCCTCTTCCCTCCTTGGCGGCTTAAACTTTCGTAAAGTCGGCATTTTCGCCGGCGTCGCCTTGTTTATCATTATCCTTCTCGCTGTTCTCTCTGCCGCTCTGCCCTCCAAGGCCACGCTTTCTGACGATCTCTCGCGGATTTATCTCCGTTCCGACGCCCTGCTCACCTCTCTCCAGGCTTACACCCCCTACGTTAAAGATTCCACTCTTCGCGCCCACGGCGCCGACCTCTCCACTTCCCTCACCGAGCTTAAGGCCGCTTCCGAGTCCGCCCTTTCCGCCTCCGGCGCTAAGCCCGACGCTTCCGCTCTTCCCGCCGAAGATACTGCCCTTATCGACTCCCTCAACGCTAACCTCGAGAAGGCTCGTCTCAACGGTATTCTAGACCGCCATTACGCCCTCGAGTTCGACTATCAAATCCGCTATCTCCTCCTGCTCGAAGATTCCGCTCTTCAAAAGTCCGACAACTCCGCCCTCTCCGCCTCGCTCTCCTCCTCTTATAGCTCGCTCGAGACTCTCCGTCTTACCTTCTCTTCTTTCTCCGAGTCTAAATAACTGTGCTATAATAAAAACATTCGAGCGAAAGCCCTAAACGAGTTTGAGACTTTCCGAAAATGCGCATTATTTTATCATGTTTAATGATATAATAAAAATATGAGTAAAAAAATCGATTTAGAAACCATCAAAAAGAAAGAACCCAAGGTTCTTAAAGAATTTAAAGAGTTTATCAACCGCGGTAGCGTCATGGATCTCGCCGTCGGTATGATTATCGGCGCCGCCTTCACCGCCATCGTCACCTCCCTTGTCAACGACGTCGTTATGCCCGTTATCTCCATGATTATCGGCGGTTTCGATTTCACCGGCCTAAAGCTCACCATCCCTGCCTATATCCGCGGTATCGAGCCGGCCACCATCAACTACGGCAACTTCCTCCAAGCCCTCGTTAACTTCCTCGTTATTGCCTTCGTCATCTTCCTCATGATCCGCGCCCTTAATAACATGAAGAAAAAGGCCGCTCCCGCCCCGGTTGAAGACAAAGCCGCGGCCAAGGCCGAAGACGACCAAACTGAGATTTTAAAACAAATCCGCGACCTCCTCAAAGAACAAAAGAAAAAATAACCATTTTTCTCTCATAAAATACTGCTCTAAGCTTCCTCTTGCCCAATATGGTATAATAAGCCCAATGGAAGAAATTAGTGCAATTCTCAAACAAATCATCAAGGAAAAGTTTCCGGAAGTTTTTGCTGCCGACTCCGGCTTTACGGTCGAAGTTACCACTCCGCCAGAAATAGCAGAAACAAAAAGCTTCCGTGCCGACGCCGCTACTAACGTCGCCATGAAACTCGCCGGTACTCTCTCCAAACAAACCGGAAAGAAGCACAATCCGCAAGACATCGCAGAAACCTTAAAAGCCGCATTCTTAACCGCTTGCCCGGACAAATCGCCGGAACTTACCAAAGCTCAAGTCGAAATCGCCGGCCCGGGTTTTCTAAACTTTATGCTACCAGACGCATATTTTAGGCAAAAACTAGCTGATTTAGCAACAAATTTCGAGAAAAATATCTCATGTGATAAATATAAAGACAAAGTCGTCGTCACGGAATTTTCCGACCCTAACCCTTTCAAAGTCCTCCATGTCGGTCATCTCTACACCTCTATCGTCGGCGAAAGTATCTCTCGTCTTATCGAATTCGCCGGCGGCACCGTCCACCGCGTCAACTTCGGCGGTGACGTCGGTCTCCATGTCGCCAAAACTCTCTACGCCCTCCAAAAACCCGATTTTACCATCGAAGACATCGCTAAGGCTTATGTCGCAGGCACTCGCCTCTACGAAGAAGACGAAACCGCCAAGACGGCAATCACCAAGCTCAACCAACAAATCTATCAAATCGCCGAACAAAACTTACACGACTCCGAACTAGCCAATAACTATTGGCGCGGGCGCGAGCTCAGCTATCAGTATTTTGACGATTTTTATGCCCGCATCGGCGTTAAATTCGAAAAGTATTATCCCGAAAGCACCGTCGCGTCGACTGGCCTCGCCACCGTCCGCGCTCACATTCCCGCCGTCTATCAAGAGAGCGATAGCGCCGTCGTGTTCAAGGGCGAAGATTACGGCCTACACACCCGCGTCTTTATCAACCAGGCCGGCCTCCCCACCTACGAAGCTAAAGACGTCGGGCTAATCTTCGCCAAAGACGCCGATTATCACTTCGACGAGTCCGTCGTCATCACTGGCAACGACATTATCGAATACATGAAAGTCGTCCTTAAATCTGTTGAACAATACGCCCCCGAGTTAGTCGCTAAAACTCGCCACCTCACCCACGGCAACGTCCGCCTCCCCGGCAACGAAAAAATGTCCTCCCGCAAGGGCAACTTTATCAAAGCCGTCGATGTCCTCGAAATGGCTCCCCTCGACGCGATTAAATACAGCTTTCTCAAATACAAAATCGGCGGCAACATCGAGTTTAGCCCCGAAGAATCCGTCTCTCTGTCCGGCAACAGCGGCCCTTATCTTCAATACTCCGCCGTCCGCGCCAAACATATCTTAAACAAATTGGCCACTCCTCCGGCCGCCCGAGAATATCCTTATAACGATTTTGAAATCAAATTACTCAAAAAACTCACTGATTATCGAGCAGTCTTAAGAACAGCCGTGGAAGAAAAAGCCCCCCATCTCATCTGTAATTTCCTCTTCGAGCTCGCTCAAGAGTTCAGCCGTTTCTACGAACATTGTCAAGTCGCCGGCGACGCCTGCGAAGCCGAACGCGCCAAGATGGTCAAAGTCTTCTATCAGATTATGGAACACGGCCTAAACTTGCTTAGTATTCAGATCCCGGAGAAAATGTAATGAAAAAAGCCAAACTTTTATGGGTAGATTTAGAAATGACCGGACTCGACCCGGAGGTGGATCGTATTCTCGAGGTCGCCGCCGTCGCCACCGGCTGGGATTTAGAGCCGTTAGCCACCTATCAAGGTATCGTTAAACAAGACCCCAAGCTACTCCAAAGCCGTATGGTTGGCGAATTTTGGGACAAAAACGCCGCCTCAAGAGACGCTCTTCAGACTCAAAACCTCCAAGGCCGCCCCACCAAAGAAATAGAAGACGAACTATTGAACTTTCTCGCCACCTATTTCGGTGACGAAGTTATCCTCGCTGGCAATTCTATCCATCAAGATCGTAAGTTCATCGACCGCGAGATGCCTAAATTAGCCAAAAAATTACACTATCGTATGCTCGACGTTTCCGCCTGGATGTGATCAGTGCATGACCAGGCACGTGATCAGTGTATGTCCAGCCAAGTGATCA
>CAYUIH010000039.1:0-5494 GCA_964444775.1 uncultured Candidatus Saccharibacteria bacterium | reverse complement strand
ACTATTGGACTTCCGGCGAGCTCAACACTCGCGGCGGCGTCGGCGCCTTCTGGTCATCTACCGCCGGCTCTACGACGAGCGCGTACTACTTGTACTTCTACGGTACCTACGTCTACCCCCAGAGCCGCGGCAATAAGGTGTACGGCTTTACTGTCCGCTGCGTAGCCCAGTAGCTCCCCTTCAGCCCCGAATTCCCGAAATCATGAAAAGGTCTCGGGAAGGAGGGGAAAGCTGGAAAAGAAAAAAAGAAAATGAAAAGATGAAAAAATAAAGTAAAGAAAAAACGAAAGGAAAACACAAGATGGCTCAGACAAACGCAAAGCCCGCTAAGGCTGGGAAAAACCCGGAGAAACAGGCCTATCTCGAGCGGAAGGAGAAACTTCTAACCCTGGAGAAAGGGAATTGGGAGCGAATTATCTTTATGAGGGGGACAGGGGGATATTGGATGCTGGCGGGACATAGTGCGGTGATCTTTGCGAATCAGGTAGCGCCGGAGCTAAAAATCCGCGTGGTGCTTAGGAAAGACACGGACTTTGACCATAAGTCGAAGGAAGGAGTGATTCTCCTCAAAAACGTGGAGTTCTATAAAACGCGGCTTTTAAACTCGGGGCAAGCGGAACTGGAGAAAGCGGAGGAAAACTTTATTCTCTGCCGGTTGAAGCGGAAGATGTCGGAGACGGAATATGACCTTTTGCGTCGGTCGAAAGAAATCCGGCGGCAAAAGCTAGAGGGGATGATTCTAAAAAACTCGCCGATGCCGAAGCTAAACCAAGGGCTAACCGATACGCTAAAACTAACCTATAAATTTTATAACAAACATAGCGAAAAAATAGAGCGGGGATTTATCCTGGATAAACTAGTGGACAGCGTACGGATGGCGCATAAAGCGATGTTGCTGGCCGCGAGGGAAGAAACGCCGCGCGAAGAAGCCTTAAAACGAATCAAGCGAGAGCTATCCATGGCGCTATGCGACCTGCAACAAGTTTCTTTGCTTGAGATTTGGAGCGTGGAAGATTGTACGACGCTATCAATAAAGATAATTGAGACGATTGTGCTGGTTGAGGAAGAAGAGAAGAAGGGCCCGGCACCGAAATAAGCCAGCGGAAAGCTCAGACAGGTGAGGAAAAATGACAGAGACGATTGAATATAACGCCGAGTGGGTGGAGGAATTTGGCGGGGAAGAAGATATAGAGAGCTGGCTTTTGGCCGAGCTAACTAAGGCGTTTTATCTCGCGCGGAGGGCAAAACGAACGACGAACGACGAGCAGAGCTTTGAGATGAGGATGCACGAGAACTTGCTCCAGCTACGCGACGATATTTTAGACGGGACATATAAGCCGGGGCACGGAATAGCTTTTATCGTGCACGAGCCGGTGATTAGAGAGATTTTTGCGGCGCCGTTTAGGGACAGGGTGGTGCACCATTTTTTATATAACGGCGTGGCGGAATGGTGGGATAGAAGGCTGATTTATGATTGTTATTCCTGCCGGGTAGGGAAGGGCACGCTGTTTGGGATAAAACGGATGGCGCACCATATCCAGGCGGTGACGAACGGATACCGCGACCCGGCGTATTCGATAAAGCTAGACGTGCAGGGATATTTTATGAGTCTCCCGAGGAGCCGGCTGTTTGAGCGGATTGTTTGGGGGCTAGACCGACAATTCCAGGAGAAGGGGGCGAGATATGAGATTTATAAGCGAGTGTGGAAAGAAGTGATTTTTGACGACCCGATTGTTGGGGTGAGGAAGCGGGGAAACTTAAAAGATTGGGACATCTTACCGAAGAGCAAGAGCTTGTTTTGTCAGCCGCCAGGGAAGGGAATCGTCATTGGCAACCTTTCCTCGCAACTGCTCTCGAACATCTACCTAGACATGTTAGACAGGTTTATTGTGTATGACCTTGGGTATAAACACTATGGGAGATATGTGGACGATTTTTATTTGATCGTGACGCCTGAGGAGTTTGCACAGGCGAAGAAAGATTTGAAGAAGATAGACGTGTTTTTGACCGACCTGGGGCTGAAACTCCATCCGAAGAAGATACATATCCAAGAAGTGAGAAAGGGCACGGCGTTTCTCGGGATGGTGGTCTATCCGGGAAGGATTGTACCAGGGAAGCGAGTGCAGAGAAATTATCAGGAGGCGCTGTATAAGATGGTGGGGAGCGGAACGCACACGGACAGGGGGCTAGACGTGGTAACGTCATATATGGGAATGATGAAACACGTGGACGGGAGAAAGACCCAGGAGCGGTTGTTCGCCCGGGCGGGGCTAGACTATCAGTTATAAAAATAAAAAAAGAGGACCGATTGGTCTCTCTATGGGAGTTCGGGGCTGAAGGGGAGCTACTGGGCTACGCAGCGGACAGTTAAGCCGTTCACCTTATTGTTGTTGTTCTGGGGGTTGACGTTGGTACCGTTGAAGTTCAAGTTGTACGCGTTCGTCGTAGAGTTGGCGGTAGATGACCAGAAGTTGCCGTTGCCGCCGCGATTGTTGAGCGCGCCGGAAGTCCAATTGTAGTTGCCCGTAAACGGGATAGAAAGAGGTAAGCAAAAGAGCCGTAACCTCGAGAAGTAACTTAGGATAATATAGGTCCGTAGGCCGATATTATAAAAGTGACCTTGACGCCGACCATGAAAGGTAAGGGGCGAAGAGGGTACTTCTGAATTCCCATAGAGGAGACCGAAACTAGCGACGAATTCCGTGCATGGGCTCAGACTTCGCATGCTCGCGTGCCACTAGCCCGGTTTTTTAATCCTCTGAGGGTATTATAGCATACTTTGAGGAGGAGGGGGAAGAGGGTGTTTTGTCGGAAGATAATAAAATATACTTTAATAAGTTTATATTTTTATGAAGATAGTAAAATGTACTTTACAAAGTTTAAGAGAGTTGATATAATCATAGGCAGAAAGGAAAAATATGATAGTAGATCGACCAGTATATCTAGAAAAACTCAAAAGGTTTAAGGATAAAAAACTGATAAAAGTGACGACAGGCATTAGAAGATGCGGAAAGTCGACGCTGTATGAGCTGTTTATTGGGTTTTTGAAGGAACAGGGAGTTGCGGAAAAGCAGATTTTACATATTAAGTTGACTGATGGGGAGCATGATCAAATAAAAACGCATGGGGATTTATACGAGTTTGTAAGCAAACGGCTGGTGCCAGGAAAAATGAATTATGTGTTTTTGGACGAGGTGCAGGTGGTTGAAGAATTTGAGCGGGCGTGTAATGCGTTATATGAGAAAGATAATGTGGATTTATATATTACGGGATCAAACTCTTCACTACTATCTAGTGAGCTGGCGACGCTGCTTACGGGGAGATTTGTAGAAATAAAAATGTTGCCGCTGTCGTTTAAGGAATATGTTTCGGTTACTTCGGAGGAAGATTTGAAGCGGAGATATAATGAATATCTAACGCGAACGTCTTTTCCGGGAGCCATGGAGTTGGAAAGCGTGGCGGATGTGCGAATGTATTTAGACGGGATTTATAGTTCGATTGTACTAAAGGATGTAGTGGAAAGATATAAAATTGCGGACGTAGCGAGTCTAAATCGATTAACGCGGTTTATGTATGATAATATCAGCAATCGTTGTTCAGCAAAAACGATAGTTGAGGCATTAAAAGAATCTGGAAAAAACATTTCCGTACCGACAGTTGATGGATACCTTGAGGCGCTTAAGGGGGCGTATGTGCTTTATGAAGCAAGAAGATACGATATAAAAGGGAAGGAATATCTGAAGGCGCCAACAAAGTATTATGTGCCAGACATGGGGCTAAGATTCTTTTTGCTTGGGAGTAAGCCGGCGGATTTTGGGCGGATTTTGGAAAATATAGTTTATCTTGAACTATTAAGACGAGATTATGACGTGGCTGTGGGGAAGGTGAACGATAAGGAGGTGGATTTTGTAGCGTTTGACAATAATCAAGAACCGACTTATATACAAGTAGCCTATAAAACTGACGAGACAGAAACTTTAGAGAGGGAACTAAGAGTGCTGAAGTCGATTGGAGACGATAATAAGAAAATTTTGCTGACTTTGGATGATGAACCGTATGCGTCTTATGACGGAATTAAGAAGATAAATTGTTTAGATTGGCTATTAGGGAAGGCCGATGGGGTGTTTTAGGCGAGGCGCTCGAGACTTTAGGGTTCGTTGTTCTGAGAATAGAGGCGTTTAAGACGTCTGCGATGGAGTTTTGATGGCGGTTGTGGTAAAATGAGAGTATGCAAAGACAGGTGCAGACAGGGAAGACGATTGTTAAAAAGCGCGAAAAGCCCGAAAGCGACTCGGAGAGGGAACGAGTCCGCAAGAAGCTAAAAAAGGCGAAGCTAGCCAAGGCGGGGGCGGTGGTGATGTTGATTGGGCTGCTCGGGTTTTTGAGCGTAAAGGCGTTTTTGGAATGGTATGCGTGGATTTCTACAAGGGAAGAGGTGATTGTTATCCCTAAAGAACCTTCGGTTGAGGTGATTGATGAGGAGACGGGGAAGGTGGTTAAGGCCGGCTCGGGAAAGCTGTCGACGCGAGCGAGCGAGTATATTGCCGACCTAGAAGAAGAGTTTGCGATTGCGGGATTTAAGATTGTCCGGGCGCGTATCCCGAAGGGAAAGATGAGAGAGATTGATGTGGAGGTTGAGGGGGTTAGTGGGTTTGTTAAAGTCTCCTTAGACAGAAATGCGGCGGTGACAGCGGAAGATTTTAAGCAGATGTATCAATATCTAGAGAGAGAGGGGAAGATTGGAGGAGTGCAGTATATAGATATTAGGGTAGAGAGGAAGGGATATTATAAATAGTATAATTCTCTGCCCTTTTGTTCGGTTTTTGTTCTTTGAAGAAAATAAGTTTTTAGAACTATGTGTGAGTTAGAAAAAAAATTGTGCGTGAAAGTTTTCTAAAAAAGCAGGGAAAGAGGGGAATTAGCGAAAATTTGGATTTTGGGCGGATTTTGACCATGAATAGCCGTTTGGCTACCGTTTGACTTATTACTTTTAGGAGCAGGAATTTCCAGTCTGGACTTTCTTCAAGGCTAGGCGATTCCTCTTCCGAAATTCCCGTGCAAATATACTATAAAACCTAAACCCCTGGATACTAAGTATAGAGATTTCTATAAACCCTAATTTTGGGAAATCCAGTTTCGCAAACCGGAATCGTAGCCTTTCAGAAAATACCAGTGGAAATTTTTTAATGCTCCTAAAAGTAATAAATCAAACTATCCTCTAGCGGCTCTTTGTTCTATTCTCTGTCCTGTTAAAATGGTCCTTTAAAAGATAATTGTTCTATCGTCTTATAAGCATAAGTATTATGTCCTAAAATATGTATTGTGCGACATTGTGTGTTGGCAAAAATGTGTGTGAAAAAGTGCGTGTGGAAAAGCCGAGACAAATTTCGTGTGGTAGAGTGGTTTTGGTAATTCTCCGTAAGTGGGAATGTGTATTATTGAGAAAAGGCTGGAGTTAATCCAGCCTTTGGGTGAAGGGGCAATTCTGAACGGC
>CAYUIH010000038.1:0-5691 GCA_964444775.1 uncultured Candidatus Saccharibacteria bacterium | reverse complement strand
GGCCGCGGGTAAGTTAACACCTCTTCTAGAGATGGGGATTGAGCCGTACTTGATTGCTTCGACGCTGAACACGGTGAATGGCCATCGGTTGGTGCGACGTGTGTCGGATAAGAAGGAAATTATCCAGTCGACGGAAATGGAGACGAAAGAAATTAACGACGTGCTTGGGACTGTGTTGCCGAAGAATCAACAAGAAGTGCCGAGTTTGTCAGAAGATTTGGGTTATCCGGGGTTGCCGGTGGCGAACACGAAGGGCTATGCATTAGCGAAGGGAATTGAATCGCGCGAGACGCCGGGTGGATATGCCGGACGGGCGGGGCTTTATGAAGCGATTGACGTGGACGAGGATATTCAGAAGTTGATTGTGGCGCGAGCGACGGCGGGCGACATTATGAAGGTGGCGAAGGCGAAGGGGACGGTGACGATGCGGCAGGACGGAATGTTGAAGGCGTTGGCGGGGATAACGACCATTAAGGAAGTAGACCGCGTAGCATCCGACCTAGCTTAATTTCTAAGAATTTTTGTTATTTTGAATTTTTTCTCGTTCGCTCGATAGAAATCGCGCTTCACTCGAAGAAAATCCAAACTAACTAAAAATTCTTTACGAAATTAAATTACTCGATAGAACTTGTTATTTTGAATTTTTTCTCGCTCGCTCGATAGAAATCGCGCTTCACTCGAAGAAAATCTAAACTAACTAAAAATCCTTTACGAAATTAAATTACTCGATAGAAATTGTTATTTTGAATTTTTTCGTTTACTTGATAGAAAAGTAAAAAATATCTACAAATTATAAGCCTCTTATGGTAAAATAGGATTATGCAAAATAGTGGGCCTAGGATTGAGACATTACTAGAGGAATGTATTAAGCGAAATGCTTCCGACCTTCATATTCAGGTGGGATTGCCGCCGATTTTGCGTCAAGATGGCGCGCTGACGGGTATTGCGGGGATGCCGGCGCTGACGCCGGGAATGGTGGAGTCGCTAGTTTTTGCGACGCTAGATGAGGCGCAACAGAAGATTTTGGTTAGGGATAAGGAATTTGATTATTCGTTTGCGTTTGGGGATTTGGGGCGGTTTAGGGCGAACGCATTCCACGAGAAGGGGAACTTGGCTTGTGCCTTTAGGTTGATTCCGAATAAGATGCCGTCGATTAGCGAACTGGGGCTTCCGGCGGTGATTGAATCGTTTGCGGAGTATCCACGCGGGTTAGTGCTCGTGACTGGGCCGACGGGTTCGGGTAAGTCGACGACGCTAGCGGCGATTGTGGACAAGATTAATCGCGAAAAGTCGATGCATATTTTGACGATTGAAGACCCGATTGAGTTTACACATAAGTCGCAACGTTCGGTAGTGGTGCAGAGGGAAGTACACTATGATACCTTCTCGTTCTCGGCGGCGCTGAGGTCGGCACTCCGCGAAGATCCGGACGTGGTGCTGCTCGGCGAGATGCGCGATTTAGAGACGATTTCTTCGGCGATTACGATTGCGGAGACAGGGCACTTAGTCTTGGCGACGCTACACACGAACTCGGCGGCGCAGTCGATTGACCGTATGATTGACGTGTTCCCGGCGCATCAGCAACCGCAGGTGAGAAGTCAGCTATCTAATATCTTGATGGCGATTTGTGCACAGAGATTAGTGCCGGCGATTGGGGGCGGACGTGTGGCGGCGGCAGAGATTATGGTGGCGAACTCGGCGATTAGGTCACTAATTCGTGACGGTAAAACACACCAAATCGACTCGATGATTCAGACGGGGGCGAGCGCGGGGATGCAGACGATGGATGCGACGCTAGCGAACATGGTGAAGAAGGGGCAGGTCTCGTATAATGACGCGCGCGACTTTGCGGTGGACGTAGAAAACTTTGAGAGGTTAACGAGAGGCTAGAATGAAGCGTTTCCAATATAAAGCAACCGAAAAAGCGACGAAGAAGACCGTTTCTGGTACAATCCAGGCGGAGAATGAGCGCGAAGCCGGGAAGCTGTTGGTTGAGCAGGGATATATCCCAGATAAAATTACCGAAGAAGGTGGCGGCGGGATTCTCGCGAAGTTGTCGAATACGGTTTCGACGAGAGATAGAATTATCTTTACGCGGCAGTTTGCGACGTTGATTGGGGCGGGGTTGCCGATGTCGCGGAGCTTGAAGACGGCGGCAGAACAGTCGACCTCGAAGGCGATGAAGGCCGTGATTGAAGACGTGACGGCGAGCGTGGAAGCTGGTAAGTCGCTATCAGATGCGCTGGCGATGCACCCAGACGTGTTTAATGATGTGTATTTGTCGCTAGTGGCGGCGGGTGAGGTCTCGGGTACGCTAGACGTAGCTTTGGCGAGGCTAGCGGCGCAGGACGAAAAGGACTCTTCGATGATTTCTAAAATTCGCGGGGCGATGGTGTATCCGGCGATTATCTTCCTGGTGATTATCTTTGTGTTGGCGTTTATGTTGATTAAAGTTGTCCCGGAAGTTAGAAGACTATATGAAGATATGGATAAGCCACTACCGGCGATTACGCAGGTCTTAGTGTCGATCTCTGATTTCTTTGTGAATCAATGGTGGATTTTGTTATTGGTGGGTGCGGGCGTGATTTATATGATTAATGTGTATCGCAAGACGGATGCAGGGAAGAAGACGTTTGCGTTGTTTAAGCTAAACGTGCCGATTTTTAACACGCTGTTCCAGCGGCTTTATATGAACCGGTTTGCGCGGACGATGGAGATGTTGCTGGGGACTGGCGTGTCGATGCTCGACTCGATGCATATTTCTGCGCGTGCGACGAGCAATTATTACATGGAAGAACAGTTTGAGTCGGCGGCGGAGAAGGTGAAGTCGGGGAAGCCACTCTCGAGTAGTATTGAGGAGCTAGATTATATCTTACCGTTGGTGCCGCAGATGGTGAGTATTGGGGAGCAGTCGGGTAAGATTGACGAGATGATTGGCAAGGCGGCGGAAGTGTATGAAAACGAGCTGGATGAGAAGATTGCGAACATCTCAACGATGATTGAGCCGATTTTGATGGTGGTGATGGCGGGGATGATTGGGATAGTCATCGCCGGTACGTTGCTCCCCATCTATTCACTAGTCAATTCTATTCAGTAAAACATCATATTTGGCGAATCTCGGCGTCAGCGGATGCGTTGCTCACTTGACGTACCGTTAAGTACGTCTCGTTCCTCTACTCCCGCTTCCTTGAGCTTCATCCAAATCTGATATTTTAGTTTATAATGAGGTTATGGATATTGTATTTATTGTTTTCTGGGTGATGGTGGGGGCGGGACTGGGGAGCTTTGCGTGTTGTCAGGCGTGGCGATGGAGGCTAAAAACGACAGGAAAGAAAGACCCTGGGAAGCGGAGCGTGTGTTTAAAATGTGGCAAGCAGTTAAAATGGTATGAGAACGTGCCGATTATAAGTTGGCTGGCGCAGGGCGGGAAGTGCCGAGGGTGTGGGAAGAAAATTGGGACGATGGAGATTTGGAGCGAAGTGGCGGGAGCGGCGATGTTTGGGATGGTGGGGTGGAAATATGCGGGGGCGCTAATAGACGGGAAGATGGGCGGTTTGATGGCGGCGGAGTGGGTATTGATGATTATAAGAGTGGTGTTTTTGACGCTACTATTGATTCTGGCGATTTATGATGCGAAATGGCGAGAGCTGCCGATGAAGCTACTGATGGCGCTGAATTTAATGGCGGGGGGATACGCGATAGTGAGCCTAGGGGAGATAGTGGCGTTAAGGGGAGACGTAGCGGGGTGGGCAATGGCGACGTTGGGGGCGGTGGCGTTGCTGGCCGGGATATATTATTTATTATACTTTTTTTCGAGAGAGAAGTTGGTGGGGGGAGGGGACTGGCTGATGTGCTTGGCGATTGGGCTGGTGATTCAGAATTGGTGGCTGGCGATGTGGGTGTTGTTTCTAAGCAACCTAATTGGAGCGGTGGTGATGATACCGCAGAAAAAGAAAAAGATGGCGTTTGGGCCGTTTTTAACGGCGGGGTTTGTGATAGTTTGGACGATGAGCGAAGTGATTTTAGGGTATATTTAGGTAGTTTCTGAGTGAAACTTTTCGTGAACCTCGCGGAGGTGAGGGTCGGTGACGTGGGTGTAGATTTGAGTGGTGGAGATGTCGGCGTGGCCGAGAAGGGCTTGGACGGAGCGGAGATCGGCGCCGTTCATGAGGAGGTCGGTGGCGAAAGAGTGGCGGAGGGTGTGGGGGGTGACGTGTTTGGTGATGCCGGCGGCGCGAGCGTGTTTTTCTATGATGCGCTGAATAGAGCGAGGGGTGAGACGGCGATAGTTGCCGGAAGTGTCGACGGACTGGAGATGATGAGAGTTGTTGAGGAAGAGGGCGGGCAGGGAATCGGTGCGAGCGGTGAGATATTCGCGGACGCGGTCGGCGGCGGCTTGAGAGATAAAGATAGGGCGGTCTTTTTGACCCTTGCCGCGGACAATAAATTCGCGACGGTCGAGATTGATAGAATCGCGGTTGAGACCGATGAGTTCGGAGACGCGGAGGCCGCCAGAAAAGAGGAGCTCGATGATGGCGCGGTCGCGCAGACCGGACTCAGTGGAAGTGTCGATGCTGTCGAGCATTTCTTCAACTTCGTCGTAATGGAGAAAAGTGACCTGTTTTTTAACGGCACGAGGGAGTTCGACGAGACTAGGGTCGAGGGATTTGACGCCTCGGCGAGCGAGATATTTAAGGAAGCCGCGGAGAGCGATAAGATGATAAGCCTGGGTGATGGTCTTGAGGTTTTCTCCGCGTACGTCGTTTTCGTAACGGTTGAGGCGGAGGCGGTATTTACGGAGAAGCTCGACATCAATATCGGAAGGCTTAATATCGTCCTTTCCGAGGAGGTCGGTGCAGATTTCGTAAAAACGATAGAGATAGAGGCGATAGTTTTCGACGGTCTTTTTTGAGCGGCCTTTTTCAACTTCGAGATGTTCGAGAAAATCGTCGATGAGAGAGTTGATATCCATATCATTATTGTACAACAATTGTGGTATAATGAGCAAAAGGAGTTTTTAATGGGAAAAGAAAAAGATTTAATCCAGAGAAGTTTAGTAGTCTGCAAGCCGGATGCAGTGCAGCGCGGGTTGGTGGGCGAGATTTTAACCCGGTTTGAGCGCGTAGGCTTGAAGATCGTAGGGATGAAGATGGTGATGCCGGACGAGGATCACTATCGAGCACACTACGAAGATATTGGGCAAATGATTACACGACGCGGAGAACAAGCGTTCCATTATAACCTAGCCTATATGACAACAGGGCCGGTGATTGCGATGGTCTTGGAAGGCGTGGAATGTGTGCCGCTGGTGCGTAAGATTGTGGGGCCGACAGAGCCGAAGAGCGCAGAGATGGGCACGATTCGTGGCGATTTCTCGCACATGAGCTTTGGTTATTCGGACGCGAAGGGAATTGGCGTGCCTAACTTGATTCATGCTTCGGGCAGCGTAGATGAGGCGAAGAAGGAGATTAAGCTTTGGTTTGCGGAAGATGAGCTGTACGATTACTCCGATCTTAACGAGAAGTATACCAGATAGATAAAGAAAACCCTGGCGAGAAGCCAGGGTTTTTGATGGTCTAAAATCTTAGAATAGGCCGAGGGCTTCGTAGACGTAGTCGATAGGGGCGTTGAAGGCTGCGCTGTCGAAGTCGTTGCCGAGGAACTTGGCGTTGGCGATGACAGGATTATCCG
>CAYUIH010000037.1:0-5791 GCA_964444775.1 uncultured Candidatus Saccharibacteria bacterium | reverse complement strand
GTCCAATTTTTCGAGAATAGCCCCATTCGTTCCGTTTGGGATGAAAAGACAGAAGAATGGTATTTTTCTGTCGTTGATATTTGCGGAGCTTTAACCGGAGCAGAGAATCCGCGACGGTATTGGAGCGACTTAAAGCGTAAGATGAAGTCCGAAGGTAGCGAGTTGTACGAAAAAATCGTACAACTGAAACTAGAATCCGCGGATGGCAAAAAATATCTGACTGATGTTGCTACCACTGAACAACTTTTGCGCATCATTCAATCTATTCCTTCTAAAAAAGCTGAGCCGATTAAACTTTGGCTAGCAGAGGTCGGCAAAGATCGAATCGAGGAAACCATTGATCCAGAAAAAATCGCCGAGCGCTTAGTCCGGACATATGAACGTAGGGGCTACACCAAGGAATGGATTAACCAACGCCTAGAGTCTATATCTGCTCGTAAAGATTTGACCGACGAATGGCGCGCCGCTGACATAAAATCCGGTAAGGAATATGCTCTTCTGACGGACGAATTAACCAAAACTTGGTCCGGAATGACCACGAGGGAATATAAAAACTTCAAGGGGCTAAAAAAGGAAAGCCTCCGAGACAATATGTCTACGACAGAGCTTATCCTTAATATGCTTGCCGAGACCGCCACTAAAGATATCACTCACAAAGAAAACCCAAAAGGCTTTGAAGAAAATAAGAAAACCACTAGGCGCGGTGGCGGAGTCGCCAAACTCGCCAGGGAAGCCCTAGAGAAAGAAATTGCCGAGCCAGTAGTAACATCTAAAACCGCGTCAGATCTAAATCATACCGTATTAAGGACAACAGAAACCAGTGCCAAACTTAGCGCCAACACATCAGAAAATCCATCCAAGTAATGCCCTATCTGTTATAATAACTTTATATGTTAATTTCTGTTACTGTCAAACCCGGCTCAAAAAAGGGCCCGCTCGTCGCAGAAAATCCCGACGGCTCGCTGACCGTCTATCTTCGCGAAAAGCCTCATGGCGGCGAGGCTAACGCCGCTCTGCTAAAACTTCTTGCCGACCATTTTTCCGTCCCCAAAACCTCTCTCCGCATCAAATCCGGCGTCGCTTCCCGCCACAAACTCATCGAGCTCCCGGGCTAATTTGCTTACCCCCTTGCCACTTCTCGCCCTTTTGTGCTACCATTTTCTTACAACATAAGAGTGATTTAAGCTTACCTATGGATTATAAAAAGTTCGAGTCTATCCGCCGCGCCTATGCCAAAAAGCTTTCTTGGATTATCGGCCTCTCTTGCGCTGCCGCGCTCGTCTCCTTGCCGTTTCTGCTGTTCCTCTTCCCGCTCTATCTCATCGTTTTTATCATTTGTTATCTATTCATCCCCCGCAAAGAGCGCGAACGTTACCAAGCGGCCTATCGCGAGTATTTTGTCACCAAAGCTCTCTCGGAAACTTTTTCCAGCTTCCACCATTCCGCCTCCGGCTTGCCGCTCCACCGAGTCTCCGAGACCGGCATGATCAACACCGGCGACCACTATCGCTCCAACGACCTCATTACCGGCGCCTACAAAGATGTCGACTTTGCCCAAGCCGACATCCACATTACTGAAGAACACACCGACAGCGAAGGCCACACTTCCGAGTCCACCGTCTTCCGCGGGCGCTACTTGATTTTTGAGTTCAAGAAAAAGTTTGGCTTCCGTCTTGCTGTCGTTGGCAAAGGTTTCCATGCGGCCAGGCTTCGCCACCAAAAGGACGGCCGGAAGTTTAGCCGCGTCTCCCTCGAATCACCAATGTTTAACAAACTGTTCAAGACCTATGCCGAAGACGGTTTCGAGGCGTTCTACCTTCTCGACCCCGCTTTTCTCGACCGCGCCGAGCGCCTCGCCGAGGCACACAAAAAGCGCGTTTTTCTCGGCTTCTCCGGCAACCTCCTCCACGTCGCGATTCAGGATGGCAAAGATTCTCTCGAGCCGCCCGCTCCGTTCAAACGCCTCGACGAAGCCAAAGAGTTTGCCAAAATCAAAACCGACCTCAAGCTCATCACCGACATCGTCGACACCCTCAAGCTCCAAGGCTAATCTATCTCTCACCATATCTAAGACAAAAATCAAGGTTGTAAAACCGTAAAGACTTTGCTACAATAGAGTTGCACTTATCAATAATCACCATTTGTCTGGACTCAGGCAAAAGAACTTTCGAGCAATAAGAAAACCAAGGGCAATAGCGTTAGTACTGGCACCGTGTAGGTTATCAGTAGACGCCATTGCCTTAGGTGATCTTATTGGTAAGTGCACCTCGCGGTGCCATTTTTGTAGTCGGAATCGACCATTCCGATTGTCCTGCAAGAATTTCCACCTGTCGAGGATGCAACAATCTAAAGAGAGGTAGGAACCATGCAAGACCAGCAAAAATCTTTAACCGTCCGGAAAGGAGTAGACGCTTATCACCTCGGTGATTATATTGGACACTATTGCACTCCGTCTACTGCTAGCATCCGGAAGTCCTTCTATTGTTCACTCGCTGGGTTAGCTCTTCTCCTCCTCTCTTTTGTTATTGCGCCGTATCTTGTCTTAGAAACTCACGCCGAGACTGCTTCCGTCGGCGCAACTTGGAACACGGTCAGCCTGGAGCTCGACCCAGATGTCGCCGCCACGACCGCTGGCGGCTCAATTAGCGACTCTGGCCACGGCGACGTTCTTTTCGGCGACATTCATCCTACTTCCGTCTCTGGCGGCAATCTCGGCACCGAAGTCGTCATCAAGAAAACCATCGGCGTCACTACACCTGGAAAATTCTACGTCGTCTATCTCTCGACCGCTTCCGATTCTAACGCCCTCTCTCATACCTTTACCTCCACTAACGCTTCCATCCCGGCCGTTTCTGGCTCTACGCCCGCTGTCTTCTCCGACTCGGCTTGGGGCTACGCGATGACTAGCACGGTCCCCACCAGCAAACTCGGCCAAGAGCTTACTCATGTTAACGATTCGACGATCTATAATCAAGACACTTGGTCCGCCGTCCCGACTTTGGGCAACGCGGCAGAACTCTATACTAACACTACCGCCAGTAGCTCCGGCTTCTCTTCTGGCGATACGTTCGACGTATACTATGGCGTCATGATCGATACGGACGTTCTAGCTGGCACTTGTGAGAATGAGCTCGTCTATACCGCCCTTGCTAGCAGCGACGCGCTCGATGAAGTCAGTAAAAACTTAACTAGAAGCACCTACTTTGTCGCCGAAGGCACCGAACAAACTCTCAGCTTCGACCTCTCTACCTCCGTCAGCACGGGCGATACTAACTCTCTCGTCGCGGCCGACGACATTACCGTTTATCTCGTCCCTCATTCTACTATCTTAGCTAGCAAAGATCTGGACGGGAACTATACCGTAACTAGCGCCATGCGTACTACTGCCGCGCTCCCTTCTGATAACGGCGGCTACCAAACTTGTTCCTTTTCTAGCGCAGATTTGTCGCTGACCAGTAGCGGCTCTATTATCGTCTGCACCATGCCCGCAGAAACTCCCTTGGGCGACAACGACGGCGCCGGCTATTACGACTTTTGGATCCATATCGAGCCTTATGATTATAATTACATTTCTCGCTACACTGACCCTAGTAGCACAGAAAGCGGCAACACGACCGGCTCCGTCCTCTACGCCGGTCTCCAATCTACCACCGCCGACAACGATAACGACGGAGCAAACGACCCGGTTGTTTCCCAGATGCAGGAGATGACTCCGGCCATCTGCGCCAACACTAACATCTGGAACAACGTCGCCGGAGACGGCGCCCGGCTTCTCGACTATACCGGCACTACTCAGCTCGTTGCCGACATCATCACGACCGAAACCGACGAAGACACCGGCGAGACCACCACGGTCGTTGACGGCGCCGCCACGGCGGAAGCGTCCGCTGCGCTCGGCCTCGGCACTTTCCAGGTCGTTGACTCGCGCGACAACAAGCGCTACCTCGTCCGTCGCTTGGCCGACGGCTATTGCTGGATGGTGCAAAATCTCGAGCTCGACCTCCGCACCATCACGAAGCTAACTCCCGAAGATTCCGACGTCTCGGAAGATTGGTATGCCTCTTCATTAGTGGACGACTATGCCGTCTCTAGAGCCGTCATGGCTAGCAGTACGAGCACACCCCAGATTTATGTCCGCTCTTTCGCTTATTATGACTCCGACACTATAGTCTACGACGCTACCTACAACGCCACTAATGCCCCTCGATATATCGGCAATTTCTACAACTGGATGGCTTTCACCGCCGGCACCGGATCCCCAACCGGAGCCGGTAACGCACCGAGTAGCATTTGCCCCCGTGGCTGGCATCTATCTTATTCTGCTGCTGCTCCGAGCTTCCACAATTTAATGAACACTTATACCATTGATGGGACTACCCCTCTGACCGACAGCAGCATCGTCTCTGCCGCCATCGTTGCCGCGCGTGCTTATCCGCTCCAGTTCACTAGAAACGGCTACGTAGGCAGCAACGGTTATATCAACGGCAGTCTCACCTACTACGCCTCTGGTTACGCTACTCAAAGCGCCAATATGCGAACCTTCGTAATCTTTACTTCCTCATTAAACACAGCTTCAGGCTATAATAAAGGATATCTCATGTCTACCCGCTGTGTCTGTCGCTAGCTCCCTAAGAGCTCGCTAAAACTTCGGCAAAAACTTCACCCTTGACACACCGCATTATGCTTATGCTATAATAAAATTACCACCAACGTAAATGAGGATTACGCAAATGACAACATCTTCTTCATCATCTCATCACTCTGTAGTCCCGCTTCGGGATTTGCTACAAGAAGCCCGCACGCGGCTCAAAATAACTCTTCCGTAAACCGGTCGCGCAAGTTATAATAAAATCAGTATTAAAGAGGTAATTATATATGGCTACTAAAAAAGACTCGTCCGACAAATCCGCCGCCCCCAAAGAAGACGGCAAGTCCCAGGCGCTCAATCTCGCTATCGCCCAAATCACTAAACAATTCGGCGACGGCTCCATCATGAAACTTGGCGAAGCCAAGAAAATCAACGTCCAGCTCATCCCCTCCGGCTCGCTCTCGCTCGACCTCGCGCTCGGTGGCGGCTACCCTAAGGGCCGCATCATCGAAATCTACGGCCCCGAATCGTCCGGGAAGACTACCCTAACGCTCCACGCCATCGCCGAGATCCAGAAACAAGGCGGCACCGCCGCGTTTATCGACGCGGAGCACGCCCTCGACCCGGCCTACGCCAAGCGTATCGGTGTCGACACGGCTAACCTCCTGATTTCCCAGCCGGATAACGGCGAACAAGCCCTCGAAATCTGCGAAACCCTCGTCCGCTCCGGCGCGGTTGATCTTATCGTGGTTGACTCCGTCGCTGCCCTCGTCCCCCAGGCCGAAATCGACGGCGATATGGGCGACTCCCAGATGGGTCTCCAGGCCCGCTTGATGTCCCAGGCCATGCGTAAGCTCACCGGCATTATCAGTAAGAGCAAGGCCACCGTCATCTTCATCAACCAAATCCGCATGAAAATCGGCGTCATGTTTGGCAATCCTGAGACGACCACCGGTGGCAACGCCCTCAAGTTCTACGCTTCCGTCCGCCTCGATATTCGCCGCATTGGCCAAATTAAAGAGGGCGATAACATCTCCGGCAACCGCACCAAGGTCAAAATCGTCAAGAACAAAATCGCCGCGCCGTTCCGCACTGCCGAGTTCGACATTATGTACAACGAAGGCATCTCCAAGGTCGGCGACATCCTCGACCTCGCCGTCCAATACGGCATCATCGACAAGGCTGGCGCTTTCCTCAAATACA
>CAYUIH010000036.1:0-5817 GCA_964444775.1 uncultured Candidatus Saccharibacteria bacterium | reverse complement strand
TATCGTAGCTGCGAAAAATCAGCGCTATTTTACCGGCATATTTTTCTATTAAATTGTTTATTTTCCTATTCCAGTCTGCACAGTGTGAGCAACCAAAATCAGCGTATTCGTAAATTACTATTTTGGCATTATCTGGATCGCCGACGGTTTTCTCGCCAATAAAGCCCGTCGTTTCCGATGACTCTATAATCGAATCTGGGTTCATATTCGCATACGGATCGTTCCTGAAATTGGCTAGGTAAACAATACCAACGGCGGCCGCGATGATTAACGCGCCTATCGTTATTCCTTTTTTCATTTAGTTCTCCTAAAGTTTAACCGACTTTATAGTATTCGCCCTTTGGAATATAGTCGGGGTTATCTAAATATTGACATTCGTAAGAATAATCTCCATCATTCTCGCAGAAGTAAATTATTGCTGGGCATGGATTGCCTGTGCCGTCATTGTACAAGTCACATTTAATGTAGAAAGTTCCGTTTTCTTCGGTTACTCCGTATCCGACGATCTTCTTTTTTGCGTATCCATCTACCATTATCGCGTCATCTATTGAGCCATCAATTAGTTTATCAAAAACCGCGATTTTTGAATTGTTTATCGTATCATTGGCTGTTTTAAAACCAACGAAATTGGAAAACGTGAAACCAAATATCGCTATTACGAGTGTGGCGACAGCACCCACTACGACATAGACATATTTTTTACGAAACGTAGCGTTAACCATATTGACCGGCTGTTGTTTATTCTCGGCTTCATTATCTACAAGTTCATCCATGCTACAATTAAGAATTTTAGTCAGCATAAGAATATGTTTCGTGCTTGGGTACGTATCGCCGTTTTCCCATTTTGAAATTGTTTGACGCGAAACCGACATATTCTCAGCTAAACCCTCTTGTGAAAAGTGGGCTCTAACTCGTTCTTTTCTGAGATTGTCTTTGAAACTCATGCCGCTATCCTAGTGATATTATTATACAATAATTTCTATTCAAAGGCTACTCAGGGCAGTCCTTGTGTTATTGTTGATAGTTTTTTAAAACGCATAATTATCCTTTCTTTTTGGAAATTATAAGTATCGTTTTAAAATATGACTACCAACTATCGGGTGCGACATTACAAAAAATAGAAGCTCCTGCGGTAGGAGCATTACACCCCGTGCAAGAACTTCGATACCCTAATTATATCAAACCAAAGCTATTATGTCAATAATTTGACCATGCTTTGTTACGAATAACAGGTTTTTAAGTCCTGGTAAATCTTTGACTTTATTTTTAAGCGTTCTTTGTATTGCTTCATCACTTAAACCTTTAACTCTAGCCGCATCGATAATCACATTTGGGCATTTCTCTAATGCACGTTTTACATTACGAACAATCTTCTTTGGATTGTCCGTAATAGGCGACTTAATCTCGTACATCGTATTATCTAGATAAATATCTGGCGTTTTTAGGTTCGCTTCCGGGATAAATTCTACATAATGGCCAGCTAGCGCCAAAATCTTCGCCACTTTTTGCTCGTGTGGCCACGGATTTGCGTCTGCAGGAATAACCACTCTCCCGCGTTGTTTTACTGTATCCATTTCTTAATTATATCATAAGAGTATGATCAGAATTGTCATTATCTGGCATATTTTGCCGTATCGCGTCAAGAAAAAATCCCACCCCTGTTTCTTGCACAATATCTTTCAAAACCCGATTGTAATCAAGTGGATACCGTCTATTGACGAATTACCAGATTTCTTCGCGAGTAAATTCACGTTCTTTTTCCATCCTTATTCCGTTTCTTCGCTTTTCCAATCGTTGATAACAGGGTATTTTTCTTTTGGTAATATCATCGGTTCCGGATCGTAGTCAGGGTCCACGAATAGCCAATCAACTACTAGGAATAGTCCTTTAAGAGTGATATAATTATGTTCAATGGGTAATGCATATTGCTCACCAAGATAAAACTCATAACTTATTTTGGAGGATTTTATGTTTAGTCTCGAAAAACAAGTCGCCGTCGTCTCTGGAGCCAGCTCTGGACTAGGAAAACAAATGGCCGAAGCTTTCGCCCGCCAAGGCGCCGACCTCGCTATCCTCGCCCGTCGTTTTGAGCGCCTCGAAGCCTTCGCTAAAGACCTCAAAACAAAGTACAAGGTCGACGTTCTCCCCGTCCAATGCGACGTCACCTCTAGCGATTCTATCAATGCCGCCGCTAAAGAAGTAGAAAAACACTTTAAAAAAGTCGACATTCTCTTAAACTGCGCCGGCTCCTCAAAAGACAAAGGCGTCCTCGCCATGGCCGACGACGAATGGGACTTTACCATCTCCACCGACCAAACTTCCGTGTTTAAGATGACCCGCGCCTTCGGCAACATCATGCAAAAACATCATTACGGCCGCATTATCAACATCGCCTCTATGTACGGCCTTGTCGGCAACACAGAAATCCCCACCATCGCCTACCACGCCTCCAAGGGCGCCGTCGTCAACTTTACCCGCGCCGCTGCCGCCGAACTCGCCACCAGCGGCATCACAGTTAACGCCATCTGTCCCGGCTATTTCTACACCGAACTTACTCAGCCCGTCCTCGACACGGAGACTTTCCAGGCCTTCGCTAAAGTCCACGTCCCCATGCAACGCTACGGCCAACCCGGCGAGCTCGACGCCGCCGCTGTCTTCCTTGCTTCTAAAGAAGCTTCTTATGTCACCGGCGCTATTCTCCCCGTCGATGGCGGCTACACCTGCGTCTAGACAAAAGCATAATAACCTATTATAATAGAGGGAATGAGTAATAAACTCGTCATTTCTCGACTTTTCCTCTACCGCTATCGTTTCTATATCGGTTATATTCTCCTTGGGCTCGCCTTTACCGCCCTCGTCTGCCTTCTCCCGCTTATCTCCCCCGCCGGCCTCTCCGAGGCCGAGATGTCCTCCACCATCGCCAGCTATAATCTCCACTTTTCCTCTGTCACCTCCGGCGATCTTGTCGATTTGCCTTATCACGTCCTTCAAAAGCTCTGTATCCTCGCCTTCGGCTTTACGCCCTATGTGATAAAACTCCCCAGCATCCTCATCGGTCTCCTTCTCGGCCTGCTTTTGATTCTCCTGCTCAACCGCTGGTTTAAGAGCAACGTCGCCCTCCTCGCCTCCGTCCTCACCGTCCTCTCCACGCCTTTTCTCTATCTCGCCGGCTCCGGCACGCCTCTCATTATGTTAGTTTTCTGGCCTACGCTTCTCCTCTGGCTCGGCTCTAAAATCCAGGGAGAAAAGTCCCCCAACCCGGTCTTTTGCTATATCTTCGCTCTCGCCCTGCTCCTCGCCATCTACACCCCTCATCTAATTTATCTCGTTATCTTTATTATCCTCTTCACCCTCTGGAATCCTCATCTCCGCTTTACCGTCAAAACCCTCCCCAAAGTCCCCCTTCTCGCCGTCGGTCTGCTTCTTCTCGCCGGCTTCGCCATGTGGGTCACTAACCTTGTCACCTCTAGCTCGGTCGCTCTCTCCCTCTTCTTCGCTAAAGATTTTGAGCTTGCTCATTTCTTCCCAAACTTAAGAGAAGGCTTTGCTCCCTTCTTCTCCTGGATGAAACCCCTCGAGGGAATCTATCTCTCGCCTATGGTCGGGCTAGCCGCCCTCGCCCTCGCGCTGGTCGGGTTGTTTTCCACTACTAAGGGTTTCTTCGCCTCGCGCAACGCCATCGCTAGCTGTTTTATCGTCTTCGCCCTTGTCCTCTCCGGCCTCAGCCCCGATTCCGCTCTGCTGCTTCTTCTCCCCATCGCCATCCTCACCGCCCACGGTCTCCGTTATATCCTAGAAAAATGGTATGGTCTCTTCCCAGAGAACCCTTATGCTCGCATCTTCGCCATCTTCCCGCTTACTCTTCTCCTCGCCATGATTATCGTCCCCAGCCTTAATCATTACGTCTATGGCTATCGCTATACCCCCGCCGTCGCCACTCAATTCTCCTCCGACCTCGAGCTAGTTCAGGCTCATCTTTCCGACGAATACTATCTCTATGCTCCCGAGAAGTCCCTCTCTTACGCTTTCTACGAAGCTTACGAAGACCGCACTCATTCCGTCAATCTCCTCGGCGATCTTTCCGTGCTTGCCTCCCGCCCTAATCGCGCCCCGCTCGCCACCCTCGGGAAGGCCCCCGCCTCGCTCCCCGAGAATTATCACCTCACGCACATCTTCACCTCCTCAAAATCCGATAATTCTGATAGAATATACGTATATACCTATTCCAATCAATAATTAGGAGATTATTATGGGTCAAACTATGGACCAAATGAAAATGTTGAATCAACTGCGCAAGGCGCAAAAAGACCTTAAGAACGAAATCGTCGAAGTCGAAGCCGGCGATGGCGCCGTCGTTGTCCAAATCAACGGCGAGCTTAAAGTTAAAAAGGTTACCCTCGATCCCGAAAAAATTGATTTTGATGATATTCACGAACTCGAGCGCTGGATAGAAAACTGCTTCCGCGACGGCTACGCCAAGGCTCAAGAAATCGCCACCGACAAAATGAAACCCCTCATGGGCCAGCTCGGCAACCTCGGTAATCTCGGCTTCTAGTTAAATATGCTTCCTAAAGCCCTCACAGACGCCATCGAGGCTCTTGGCCATCTTCCCGGCGTCGGCCCCCGCACAGCCGAACGCTACGCTTATTTTCTGTTCCGCGCCAACCCTCGCGTCTCTGATAGTATCTCAGAAGCTCTTCAACGCCTCCATTCCGGCGTTAAGCTCTGCCCTAAGACCTTCGCCCTTATCGACGCTAGCGAAGACCTCTCGCCGCTTTATTCCGACCCTACCCGTGACAAGTCCACTGTCCTTGTCGTCGAAGAGCCACTCGACATTTACTCCCTCGAGGCCACCAAACAAAATCACGGCACATATCACGTCCTCGGCGGTGCCGTCTCCCCCATCGACGGCGTCACCCCCGACCAACTTCATATTAAAGAGCTCGTCTCCCGCGTCTCCGACGATTCAGTTAAAGAAATTATTATCGCCACCAACCCTAGTGTCGAAGGCGAGTCTACCGCCCTGCTCCTCCAAAAACTTCTCGCCGAACGTTTCCCAGAGTTAACCATCACTCGCCTCGCCCGTGGCCTCCCGCTCGGAGTCGACCTCTCCTATGCCGACCAAATCACTCTTTCCGCCGCCCTCGCCGGCCGCACCACTTTATAAAACCCCTCGCTCTATGCTATAATAGTCCCATGTTAGACATTAATTTCATCCGCGAACACCGCGCAGATGTGGAGCGCGCGGTTAAAGAAAAACGCTATAAAGTCTCTCTTGATGACCTTCTAAAGCTCGACGACGAGCGCCGTGCCTGCCTCAAGGAGACTGAAGATCTCCGTCAACAAAAAAACACCAACGCCGCCAAGCTCAAGGGCGTCATGGGAAAGCCCGACGCTGCCCTTATCGCCTCCGGCAAGGAAATTAAAGAGAAATTAGCCGAAAAAGAGGCTAAATTGTCGGAACTTTCCTCCGCGCTCAAAACTCAGCTCAAATCCGTCCCTAACATCATTTTTGACGACGTCCCCCTCGGCGGAGAAGAAGATTCCGTCGAAATCAAATCTTGGGGCGGCCAAAAGAAAGACGGCGTCGACCATCTCGACTATGCCGTCTCCCGCGACTGGGTTGATTTCGACCGCGGCGCTAAAGTTGCCGGCTCTAAGTTTTATTATCTCAAAAACGAGCTCGCGCTCCTCGAAAACGCTCTAGTTCAATTCGGCCTTAAAAAGGTTCTCGAGCATGGCTTCCATTTCATGACCGTCCCCGACCTCGTCTCTTCTCAAGTCCTTGAAGGTTGCGGCTTTAACCCCCGCACTTCC
>CAYUIH010000035.1:4502-6005 GCA_964444775.1 uncultured Candidatus Saccharibacteria bacterium | reverse complement strand
GGACAATGCTCCACATTGTGGAGCGGTCAAGCGGCGAGAAGCGGGACAAGGATTGCGGCCTATAGTAAGTTTTTTTGCCGGATAATCCCCCGCTTCGAGTCCTATGAATATACATAGATCTTGTGGGGAATCACAATTTGAGGACTGAGTTGTGATATAATAAACATATGCGAAACAAACTACTGCCACTACTGAGTGTATTGTCTGTATTTGGAATCCTAGCTATGGTGAACTTTACTTCGCCAGTGAAAGCTGGGGTTTTTGGTGTTTTAGTATTTTTTACAATGATTTTTATCACGCTGTTTGGCTTGATGGTTGAGCTAATAAAAGTGTTTCAGAAAATACTAGAAGACAAAAACGGACGGGGAAAGAAGGCGCAGGAAAATAAAGTTTATATGTATGCGACGGTGGTGGCGTTTGGGCCGATTATGCTGCTGATGATTCAATCGTTCTCGGGGGTGACGATATTTTCGGCGGGGCTGGTGGCGGTTTTTGTGGGGCTAGGATGTTTTTTAATACATAAACGCGCTTAAGTATGGTACAATAAGCTTATGGATAATGTTGGCGTGGGAAGTAGTGAATTGGAGCTTCAGAATGCGTTTGAGGACGCGCTGGGGCGGGATAGGACGTCGCTGAAGAAAGAGATGGGCGCGGAAGGGCTGAACGAAATCAAGAGAGCGGAGCGGCAGTTTGGAGACGACCCATATATGTTAAACGTGAGAGTGCAAGATATGAGCGACACGCTGATTTTGAGAGCGTTTGGGCGCGTAAGGGAAGGAGCGGATAAGAGATGAGTCGAGAGATTTTGATAGCGCTGGTTGCGATAGCTGCGGTGGCGGCACTGATTGTTGTGCGGATAGTGAGAGTGGGGAAGCTGAGAGAGATTAAGGAGGCAGAGCGGGGGCTAAAGATGATTGCGATGCTAATCCACCTGCCGCCTACGACGGATGATATTCAGAAGGGTGGAAGAGACGAGCGCGACGTGATGAACGAGGCAATTTCTCAAGCGGAGGTGATGTATTCGATCATTTCTTCGACGCTGGTAAAGGGAAGGAACGCGAAGATTTATGGACAGAAACACATCTCTTTCGAGATTGTGGCAAAAGACGGGTTTGTGAAGTATTTTGCGGTGGTGCCGGCGGTATTGACAGAGACGGTGAAGCAAGCGATTCTTTCGGCGTATCCAGCGGCGAGAGTGGAGGAGACTGAGCGAGAAAACATCTTTTCTAAAACAGCGAAGATTAACGGGGTGGCCGGGGGAGAAATGACACTAAAGAAAGAATATGTGTTTCCGATTGCGACGTTTGAAGATACAAAGAGAGATGCGAGCGTGGCGATTTTGAATGCGATGTCGAAGACGAAGGACCTCGCCGATTTCGCGCAAGGCGGCGGTGGAATAGTCGTCCCGACCTGCGGAGGAGCCGGCGTTGAGGATCACCATGTCGCATTCGTCGCTTACAATTCATGAATTTTTTGGGTTTTTTAAGACGTGACATTCCTCGC
>CAYUIH010000035.1:0-4492 GCA_964444775.1 uncultured Candidatus Saccharibacteria bacterium | reverse complement strand
CCAAAAGGGGTGGAGAGGACAAAAAAGTCGGAAGAGTGGGTAAAAAATGTAAAGGAAGGGAACAAAAAAAGTACAAGCCTCGCTGGAACGAACAACTTTTTTAAGGACTTTGGACAATTGTTTGAGCTTTTATGGAAGCCGCTAGAGGCGAGCGAGAATCAGGAAAAACACGAAGAAGTAAAAGTCTTAACTAACATCCAGCAGGACGAGATTCAAGCAGTGGAGAACAAGACGAAATATGCGGCGTTTGAGACGTTGATTAGAGTGGTTGGGAGTAGCAGCGAGGGAAGAGCGCGAGCGGAGGCGATGGTGGGGGGAGTAGTGACGGCGTTTGCGCAGTTTGATTCGCCAGTTTATAACGGATTCCAGTATGATATGGCGAAGGATACGAAGAAGTTGGCGCGAGATTATATCTTTAGGACATTCCCGCTGAAGACGACGGGGAGCGTTTTGAACAGTATTGAGCTGGCGAGTATCTTCCATCTGCCGGAGCAGAATGCGATTCCGACGAGCCAAGTGATGAGGCAGTCAACGAAACAGGTGGAGGGGCCGGCGAAATTGGTAGAAGAAGGGGTGTTGATTGGGACGAACGAATTTAGAGGGGAAAAGAAGGAGATTAGGCTGTCGCAAGAAGACAGGCGGCGACATGTGTACGTGATTGGCTCGACTGGTATGGGTAAGTCGGTGTTTATGAGAAACATCGCGTATCAAGACATGTTAGAGGGGCGAGGGTTTGCGTTTATTGACCCGCACGGGGACGTGGTAGAAGAACTGCTGTCGATGGTACCGAAAGAGCGGATTGACGACGTGATTTATTTTGACCCGGGAGACATTGAGAACCCGATTGGGATGAACATGTTTGAGTTCCAGAACGAGGAACAGAAAGACTTTATCGTGCAAGAGGGGATTAATATGTTGCAGTCGCTATATGACCCGAATAACCAGGGGTTCTTTGGACCGAGAGGGCAGCATATGTTCCGAAACGCGGCGCTACTTCTGATGAGCGACCCGAATGGGGCGACGTTTATCGATATCCCGAGGTGTTTTATTGACCCGGAGTTTGTGAAGGCAAAGCTGAAATTTGTGACCGACCGACAGGTGTATGATTATTGGACTAAGGAGTTTCCGGCGAGCCAAAAGAGCAACGACGCCGGGGAGGTGATTACCTGGTTTGCGTCGAAGTGGGGGCCGTTTATCTCGAACCAAATGATGAAGAACGTCCTCGGGCAGACGAAGAGCGGGTTTAACATCCGAGAGGTGATGGACAATAAGAAGATTCTGCTGGTGAACTTGTCGAAGGGGAAGATGGGAGAGCTAAACTCGAAGCTCCTAGGCATGATTTTCGTGATGAAGTTTCAAGCGGCGGCGATGAGTCGGGTGGACATTCCGGAGGATAAAAGAGAGGACTTTTGTTTGTTTGTGGACGAGTTTCAGAACTTCTCGACAGAGAGCTTTGAGAGCATTTTATCAGAGGCGAGGAAGTTCCGCCTTAACCTTATTGTGGCAAATCAGTTTATGACGCAGCTGACAGATAAGATTCGCGAGGGAGTCTTGGGGAACGTGGGGACGGTGATCGCGGGGCGGCTAGGGGTGACAGACGCGGAGCTGATTGAGAAGGTGTTTGCACCGACGTTTGTGGCGGAAGATTTAACTAAGACGCCGAACCATAACGCGATTGCGAAAGTGATGATGTTCGGGATGCCGAGTACGCCATTTACGATGACCTGGCCGAAGATGGGGGAGGAGAATCCGGAGTTGTTGAAGCAGCTAAAACTGTATTCGGCGACGAAATATGGGCGGCCGAGGGCGGAAGTGAGCCAAGAAATCGACAAGCGGCTGGTGGCGAGCGAGTCGATGCGGCGAACGGAGACGAAAATCGAAGACTTAAAAGACGGGCAGGACGTAAACATAAGAAAAGAAGCAGCGAAGGTTTATAAGTCACACTCGAAGGAAGAGCGGGAGGAGAATTTCTTAGAGGCGTGGATGCGAAAAAAGCAGGAAATTGCGCGCGGAAAACAGGCGTAAACGCTTGAAAAAATAGAGATAAACAGGTATAATAGAGGGAGCATTTTATAAGATTTTTAAGTTTGAGGTAATTTTTATGCCAGGAGATAAAAACGGGGCAGAGCACTATGATTCTTCGGAAATTCGCGTGCTGGAGGGGCTGGAGCCGGTGCGGATTCGGCCGGGGATGTATATCGGCTCGACAGGGTATGATGGTCTCCATCATTTGATTAAGGAAATCGCGGATAACTCGATTGATGAGGCGATTGCGGGGTATGCAAATAAAATTACGATTACAATCTTAAGCGACGGGGGCGTGCGCGTAGACGATAACGGACGGGGGATTCCGGTGGATATTCACCCGAAGACGGGGAAATCAACGCTAGAGACAGTTTTAACGGTGCTCCATGCGGGCGGTAAGTTTGGCGACGGGGGATATAAAGTTTCTTCTGGGCTACACGGGGTGGGATCGTCGGTGGTGAACGCGCTGTCGACTAAGATGATGGCGGAAGTTTATCGCGACGGGAAGACGCACCATGTGGAGTTTGAGCTCGGTAAAACCTCGAAAGAGTTTACTGTGACGAAAGGGAGCCCGAGAGAACACGGGACTTCGATTACGTTTTATCCGGATCCGACGATTTTTAAGGAGACGACGACGTTTGATTATACTTGGGTGTCGAATTATGCGCGGCATCAGGCGTATCTGACGAAGGGGATTTTGATCGAAGTAAATGATGAACGGACGGGGGCGAAAGAATCATTTTACTTTGAAGGCGGGATTAGAAGCTATGTGAAGCGACTAAACAGCGGGAAAGAGGTGTTGACGGACGATATATTTTACGTCGAGAAGAAAATCGAGGATAGCGAGGTGGAGATTGCGGTGCAATATAACGACACCTTTGCGGAGATTATGAAGCCGTTTGCAAACAACGTACTGACGCCAGACGGGGGGATGCATGTGGTGGGATTTAGGACGGGGCTAAATCGAACGATCAACGATTATGCGCGCAAAAACGGACTTTTGAAAGAGAAGGAAGATAACCTAACCGGGGACGACATTAAGGAGGGGTTGACGGCGGTGATTCTGGTGAAGTTGCCAGACCCGCAATTTGAGGGGCAGACGAAGAATAAGCTCGGAAACCCAGAGGTGCGTGGATATGTCGATAAGGTGATGACCGAGTATTTTGGGTATTATTTGGAAGAAAACCCGGCGATTGCGAAGAAGATTGTCCAGAAGGCGACACTAGCGGCGCGCGCGAGAAAAGCGGCGCGAGCGGCCAGAGATAACGTGATTCGTAAGGGAGCGTTTGAGGGGCTAAACTTGCCGTCGAAGCTGGCAGATTGTTCTTCAAGAAATCGAGACGAGTGCGAGTTGTTTATCGTCGAGGGGAACTCGGCGGCCGGCTCGGCGAAGGAAGGAAGAAACCCGAAAATCCAGGCGATTTTACCTTTGCGCGGAAAAGTGTTGAATACCGAACGGGCAAGGCTGGACAAGATGTTGGCGAACCAAGAGCTAGTCTCCTTAATTAAGGGGCTAGGGGTGGGGATTGGCGAACAGTTTGATATTAAGGGGCTGAGATATGACAAGATTGTGTTTATGACCGATGCGGATGTGGATGGGCTGCACATCGCGACGCTACTAATGACCTTTTTCTTCCGGTATATGCCAGAGGTGATTCAAGCGGGACATGTGTATCTGGCGAAGCCACCGCTATTTGGGTTGATTAAGGGCACAGGGAACACGCGAAAGATTGATTATCTCTATGATGAAGCGGCGCTAGAGGCGAAATTGACCGAGAAGATTGAGGAAAAGCGCCAGAACGGAACGAAGATTGACGAGACACAAGAGAGATTTAAGCAGGCGGGATATACGGCGCAACAGCGGTTTAAAGGGCTCGGCGAGATGGACGCGAAGCAACTTTGGGAGACGACGATGGATCCGGAGAACCGAGTGTTGGTACAGGTGCATATTGAAGACGCCGAGAAGGCTGATGCGGTGTTTGCGAAGCTGATGGGCGACCAAGTGGATTTGCGCAAAAACTTTATTCAGGCGGGAGCGGCGAAAGTCGACCTCGATGATTTGGACTTTTAAGGGGCTTAAGGAAGTAGGAGAAAAATATGTCAGAAAACGCAAAAAACAACGATGTAAGAGACAAAGACTCGAAAGAGCCACAGGGGGAAGGTTTGGAAGGAGAAGTTGTTTCTGAGGCCTCTGAAGGGACGACAAGGGCAATTTTAGACGGGATTGAGAACAGGAACGTTGAGAGCACGATGGAAGAATACTTTTTGAAGTATTCGATGTCGGTGATTGTAGACCGGGCGCTACCGGACGTAAGAGATGGCTTAAAACCGGTGAATCGGCGGATTCTCTATGCAATGAACAAGAACGGGTGGAAGGCGCCACACGCAACGGTGAAGTCGGCGAGAATCGTTGGGGAAGTGATGGGTAAATATCATCCGCACGGCGATTCGTCGATTTATATGGCGA
>CAYUIH010000034.1:0-6041 GCA_964444775.1 uncultured Candidatus Saccharibacteria bacterium | reverse complement strand
GATATCTGTCACGGTATATGTGGTGGTGCCAGGTCGCATAGTCGTAAACCCAATCCCCACGCCACTCGCGTCGTCCGTTAAAGACATCCACTCGGCTGTCGTCGGCAGGGAATCGATGGTTCTGCTTGTCGCCGCTCGGAGCATCGGCGCAGCAGCTGCTGCCGGAGCCGCTGCATTATCATTATCATTGTTATTGTCGTCGTTTACGACGTTCGTCGCCGGCGTAGAATCGCCGTCCGTTGTGCCGCTGTCCGTCGTATCGTCGTCGGTCGGTGTCGCTGGAGCCGGGTCGGTCGTCGGCGTGGCATCCGTGTCGCTGTTCAGCGCCAAATCATTGTCGAGGTTTAGCGTGTCCGCATATGCGTCGCCAAACACCGTCAAGGGCGCTGTCGCGAGAGACAAAATTAAGGCCAAGCTAAGATAGCCTGTCCGAGTTAGTATTGATTTTCTTCCCATTCTATTCCTCCTCTGGGTAGATAATTCTGTGATATTGCCTTCTTTATATCAAACAGAAGCTCCATTTGCAATCTTAAGCATATTATTTTATAATATGCTCACGCTAATCTCTTGTTGCTAAGAAAAACTTATGCTAAACTAGAAATATGGAAAATAGGGTGTTAGTACGTCTAGATCACGTACGCAAGACTTTTGGCGATAAAACTATCATCCATAACCTGTCGATTGTTATTTACGATGGCGAATTTTTGACTCTTCTTGGCCCCTCCGGCTGTGGCAAGACCACGGTTCTGAGAATGCTTTCGGGTCTAGAGAGCGTCTCTGATGGGCGCGTCTTTCTCGATGGCGCTGACGTGACAGATGTCCCCGCCGCTAAGCGCCCCGTCAACACCATTTTCCAGAATTTCGCTCTCTTTCCTCATCTTTCCGTCTGGGAAAACGTCAATTTTGGCCTAAAAATGGCCGGCGTGCCGAAGCCCGAGGCGGCTCGGCGTATCCGCTCCGCTCTCCGCCTGGTTAAACTCACCGGTTTTGAGGATCGTCTCCCTGCTCAGCTCTCTGGTGGCCAGCAACAGCGTGTGGCTATCGCTCGCGGCGTCGTCATGAAACACAAGCTCCTGCTTCTAGACGAATCTCTCGCTTCGCTCGACCTTAAGTTAAAGCGCGAGATGCAGACCGAGCTCAGACATCTCCAACAACACCTCGGGATGACTTTCGTCTACGTCACTCACGACCAAGACGAGGCTCTTACCATGTCCGATCGCATCGCTATTATGAACGCCGGCAACCTCGTCCAGCTCGGCACCCCCGAAGAAATCTATGCTAAGCCTAAGAACGACTTCGTTAAAAGCTTCATCTCCGACATCGATCTTATCAACTTTAAGAAAACGCGGATGAACAGATATGAGGACAAAGCATAAGCCTCTGCTCTCGTCAGACCCGGTTCATGACGAGAAGAAGTCTAGCCCCGTCTCGTCAACTTCCGTTTTTGACGGGCACAAACTTTTCTTTACGCTCCCGGTTATTATCTATGCGTTTTTGCTTATTCTCCTCCCGCTGATTTACATCTTATTCTTAAGCTTCTTAACCAGCGATAATTACGGCGGCTACACCTACGATTTTACGCTTCAAAACTTTATTGAAGTTTTTGATTCGTCCAACATGACGATTTTTGCTAAGTCCGCCACCATTGGGCTTATTACCACGGCGATTTGTCTAATGATTTCTTATCCTTTCGCGATTTTTCTCCGCGACAAGCCGCTTAAAACTCAAAATCTCATTATTAAGCTCGTTATGGTGCCGTTTCTCACCAACTCTCTAATTCGCACCTACGGCTGGATTACTCTCCTACGCAAACACGGCGTTATCAACTCCGCCCTTCTCGGCCTCGGGTTGATTAACACCCCGCTTGATTTGATGTATAACTACCTCGGGATTATTATCGGCATGGTCTACACCCTGCTCCCGTTTATGATTCTCCCGGTTTATGCCGCCGTCTCTAAAGTTGATCAAAACTTGCTCGACGCCGCCGAAGATCTCGGCGCCGGCAAGCTTGCTAAGTTTAATAAGGTTTATCTCCCCCTCACTCTCCCTGGCGCGTTTAACGGCTCGCTTATGGTCTTTATCCCCGCTATTGGCTTTTTCTTTATCGCCGACATTCTCGGCGGCGGTAAGGCCATGATTATCGGCAACCTCATCAAAAATCAATTCCTCACCTCTCGTAATTGGCCACTCGGCGCCGCGCTCTCTATCTTTCTCCTCGCCATCACCTTCGGCTTGGTTAAACTTTATCAAAAAATCGGCGGCGATCTCGACGATTTGGGAGGAGCCTAATGCCCGCTCTTGTGCTTAAAGATTACGAGCCTTATCTCGGCGTCCACGCCGTCAAAAAGCCGAACGACAACCGCCATTGCGGCCGGATTCTTTGGTTGCGCAACCTTTATCTTGGGCTGGTTATGCTCTTCCTCTTTTTGCCAATTTTCATCCTCGTTATCTTTAGCTTTAACCAGTCGGAGCTCAACGTTGTCTTTACCGGCTTTACTACCGAATGGTATGGGCGGCTACTAGAAAACGCCAACCTCCTCGACGCCTTTAAAAACACTCTCCTTATCGCCCTTATCTCCACCACCGTCTCGACTGTTCTCGGCACCATCTCCGCCGTCGGCATGAAAAAATACAACTTCCCAACCGAACAAATCGTCAACAAACTTATCTACATCCCCATCGTTATCCCAGAAATCGTCCTGGGCATCTCCCTCCTCTCCGTCTTTACGCTCGCTGGGGTGGAACTTGGCTTTTGGAGCGTCCTCCTCGCCCACATCACCTTCTCCGTTCCGTTTGTTATCACTAGCGTCCGCTCCACGCTCTATTCTCTCCCTAGAAACGTCGAAGAAGCGGCCGAAGACCTCGGCGCTGGCAAATGGAAAACTTTCTGGTACGTTACGCTTCCTCTGATTAAGCCCGGCATCGTTTCCGGCGCTATCCTCGCCTTTACCCTCTCCCTCGACGACGTAGTGATTTCTTATTTCACTGCCGGCCCCGGCACCAACACCCTCCCGCTCTATATTTATAGCATCATCAAGACCGGCATCACGCCCGATGTCAACGCCCTCACTACGCTCATGCTTCTCGTCACGATTCTTCTGCTTATTATTTCCGCCAAAGTCCAAACCAAGCGTGCACTAGAAAGGGAACTATAATGTCCGAATTTACCAGCCTGTCCAAAAAAGCAAAAGCTGCCCTCGCCGTCCTCTGCGGAATTATTTTAACGGCTACCGTTATTATTCTCGTGCGAAACGGAACTGTCCGAGAAGAAGCTGAGGAGCTTAACATCCTCAACTGGACAAGCTATATCCCCGACGAAGTTCTGCGCGGGTTTGAGGAAGAATATCATATAAAACTCAACTACGGCACATATTCCTCCAACGAAGAGCTCTTGGCTAAAGTCTCCTCCGCCGCGCCGGGCACCTATGATTTAGTTTTCCCGAGCGATTATATGGTTGATTTAATGATTTATCGCGATTTACTCTCCCCGCTCGACGCCTCCAAGCTAGAGAACGCTAAAAATCTCAGCGCAGATTTTCTCGCCCAGACTTACGACCCAGAAAACACCTACTCGCTCCCGTTCCTGCTTGCCACGAGCGTCATTTTATACGATTCGTCTCAGCTTGAGCCGATTTATAGCTATAAAGACCTGCTCCGTCCCGAGCTTCAAAACGACCTTATTCTGCTCGACGACCAACGTATTGTTATTGGCGCTATGCTTAACGCCTCCGGCTATTCCATGAACGACACCGACGACGCCCACCTTTCCGCCTCGCTCGACTTTTTCGAGAAACTAAAGCCGAACGTTAAGGCCTTCGATTCCGACTCGCCTAAAACTTTCTTTATCACCGGCGAAGTCGACGCCGGCGTTATCTGGAACGCCGAAGCGCTCCTCGCTAAGGCGGAAAACCCAAACCTCAAAATCGTCTACCCCGCTGAAGGCTTTGCTCTCTCCATGGATAATTATTGTATTTTAAAGGGCGCTAAACATTCCGACGCCGCCTATTTGTTTATCGATTATCTCCTCCGCCCAGAAGTTACCGCCCAGATTATCGAAGAATATCCCTATATCTCCCCGCTTCTCCCCACCGCCTCCGTTTCCGAGGATGAGCTAGCAGAAATCTTCGCCCGTGGCAGCTACGTCAAAAACGTCGGCGCCGACATTAAAAAACTCGACAAACTCTGGGCAAAATACAAGTAGCTTTTTCTGGCGGCCTCCTATATAATATATATAGCTAACTGGAGGTATATATGTCCCGTTTTGATGAACAATACATAGACTTATGTCACCGAATTCTCGACCACGGCGAAAAAGTCACCACAAACCCGTCCGTCCTAAAACACAACACTAAGGGCACCGTCCAGACTAATATGCCGACCCACCTCGCCCAGACCGAGAAGCCAACCACAACCTATAGCCTCCCCCACCAAGTCCTTCAGTTTGATCTCGCCGAGGAATTTCCAATTCTCACCACCAAACGCGTTGCCTTTAAAACCGCTGCGCTGGAGATGCTCTGGATTTATCAAGTCGCGAGTAACGATGTTTCTTGGCTCCACGATCGCGGCGTTAAAATCTGGGACGAGTGGGAGATTCCTAAGAGTGGCCTCTACGCCGGTAAAGATTTTAACAAGCTCTATCAAGAAAAAGGCCTAAAAGAAAACCCGGCCGGCACTATCGGCACGGCTTATGGTTGGATTGTTAACCGCTATCATCTCGTTGAGTCGCTTATCGAGACGATAAAAACCGACCCGGCCAACCGCCGAATGATTATGAGCCTCTGGCAAAACGAGTGGCTCCCCACCGCCGCGCTCCCGAGCTGCGTTTGGAACTCTCAGTGGAACGTCACGGGCGGCAAGCTAAACCTTATGGTAACAGTGCGCTCTAACGACGTCCCCCTCGGCATGCCTTTTAACGTTTCTCAATACGCCACGCTCTGCTATCTGCTCGCTCGAGTCACTGGCCTTAAGCCCGGCCAAATGACTTATGTTATCAACAACGCCCATATCTACGCGAACCAAGTCGACGGGATTAAAGAACAGTTCACCAAGGAATCCTATCCCGCCCCGACCCTCTGGCTTAACCCCGAAATTAAAGATTTTTATCAGTTCGATAACTCGAAAGAGCTAAAGGATATCCGCCTAGAAAATTATCAAAACGCCGGCACGATTCGCATGCCGGTCACGGAATAACGTGGAAACGGGAGGAGTTATGATATGAGTCTATCCTTAATCGCCGCAGTCGGGAAAAACCTCGAGCTCGGCCGCAAGAACCAACTAATTTTCCATATCAAGGAAGATATGGCGTTCTTTAAAGCCACTACTTCCGGCCACACCGTCCTCATGGGGCGGAAAACTTGGGAAAGTATCGGCCGCCCCCTGCCTAACCGCAAGAATCTCGTCGTTTCGCGCGACAAAACTCTCGTCCTCCCCGAAGGAGTGGAGCTCATCACCGACCTCGCCACCTTTCTTTCGCAAAACGCTGGCTCGAGCGAAGAAATCTTTGTTATTGGCGGAGCGCAACTTTACGCCGCCGCCCTGCCCAAGGCGAAAATGCTCTACCTTACTGAAGTTGACGCGGCGGCTAGCGACGCTGATGCCTTCTTTCCGCAGTTTAACCCCGCCGAGTTTAATAAGACTATCCTCGGCTCCGGCAGCGATTCTGGCTTAAACTATCAATTTGTAAAATACGAAAGGAAATAAAATGAAAGATCCCGTCTTTGATTTAATCAAGAGCGAAGAAACTCGCCAAAGCGAAGGTTTGGAGCTTATCCCGAGCGAGAACTATGTTTCTCCCGCCGTGCTGAAGGCCGCCGGCTCTGTCCTCACCAACAAATATAGCGAAGGCTATCCTAGCTTCGAGGGAATCGGCGCTGAGGGCGAGTTTTGGCCGGAAGCAAAAGTAGCAGAAGAAAAGTTAGGCAACTATCGCTACTATGGCGGCCAAGATAATGTCGACCGTATCGAGCGCCTGGCGATTTCTCGCGCCTGCAAACTTTTCCATGCCGACCACGCCAACGTCCAGCCCCACTCCGGCGCCAACG
>CAYUIH010000033.1:0-6165 GCA_964444775.1 uncultured Candidatus Saccharibacteria bacterium | reverse complement strand
TCGTCGAAAGTTTTAGAGCGGTCAGTAAGGGAGAAGTTGTAGACATAAGGAATGGCAGGGACGTCGACCTTACCGCTGTCGCCGTAAGTCTCCTTAGCGTTGACATTGGCAGAAACGGCGGCAAGCCCGGCGAGCGTCCCCCCGGCGGCGACAAAGCGGCGGCCGGCTGGCGGCGCGGATTCGTCGAAACCGCTATCGTCGCGTACGACAGTGTGGGAGAAGGTAACAGACGGATCTCGATAATCGTCGAGCGACCAGTTGCCGGAACCGGCAGGCTTTTCGGTGGCGCCGGTGACGCTCTTGATGGTGGCGCGGCCGGTGACGGTGATATAGTGGAGCAAGGGGTCGGCGCCGAGGGTTTCTGGGTCGATACGTTCTTCCCAGTTGGGGTTTTTAAGGATGACGCAGGCGGGGGTGGAGGTGGCGTAGCCGCTAGCGCTGGAGGAAATGTCGTAGACGCCGTCGGCGGTGGAAGAGCCGTGAGGAGTGGTGGTGTAGTAGACGTTGCTGGTGTAATGGATACGTTGGCAATAATGAATATAGCGGCCTTTGTTGCTGGCGTTAAGTTTAGAGACGGGCACATTAACGTTAACCGTGACGGCGCTCCCGCCGAGGGCGGAGAAAGATTGTGTTCCGGAGAGAGGCTTTATATTCGAAGGGTCTTGAGTAACGTTAACACGGTCGGCGGCAGAATAGCCATAGTCGGCGTTGGCCCAGGACGTGCCGCCGTCAAAGCTTTCTTCGATTTGCCAGGCGCTGGAGACGCCGGAGGTGAGAAAGCTCGGCATAGAGCCGGTGTTGGAGTTTTGGAGGGTGTGAGTAAAGAGCATCTCATAATCTTCGTCGGCGCGGAAATTGTCGACCCAGCGACCGCTAGAGGCGCGCTTAGTGTTGTCGAGAGTGCCTTCGGTTTGGGCGGCGTTGAGGGAGACTTGGGGCTGGATTTGAATTACGCCAGCCGAGGCGCCGGAAAAGGAAGCGGTAAAGTCGACATAGTTGGAGAGATTGACGCATGTGTAGGGCTTAGCGATGGAGGAGCCGCCAGCCTTGCGCGCGCCGGTGCTAGTGTAGATAATTTTATCTTCGTGGGTGAGGTAGAAACAAGCGGTTTGGTCCCGCGTGCCGATGGGGACGGTGACATTATAGGTGGCCGCGCCGACGTTGGCAGAGGCGCCAGGGCTAATCCCGGACGGCCAATGAGAGGAGGCAGAAGCAGGCTGAGAGACGTCACTATAAGAATAATAGGGGCCGTCGGAGCCCTTGTAAGTGTCGGAGGCGGAGCGGGTGAGGGTGTAGGTGACGACGATGGGAAACTTGCTCTTAGTTCCGGGGCCGCGATAGCCGCCGTCGACGGGCGACATACTCCCGCTAGGGTCGACGTTGACCGAGCCGGTATAGCGAGCCTCGGTCTCGAGAGAGCCTTTAGCGCAGATTTTCTGGGTGATTGACTCGTTAAGGTTAAAGGATTTGCTTCCTTCGTCGCCACAGCCGGAGCTTCCGTCGCAATTAAAGCCAGCGGCACCGCCAGAATAAATCGTGACGCTCTTGCACATATAGCCACTTTCTTCGGTGGGACCAGCAGCTTTGAGCTTTTCTATGTCTAAAGTGACTTTACCGAGGGTGGCGCTACTCCATTCGTTAGAACAAGAATTTCCATAGCTGACATAGCCGGCGCCGTCGCCGCCCGCCCACCAGTTCCAGCCAACGGCATTGACTTCGCAACAAGGGATTGAACAGCCGCTACCGCTGCCGTGAATGGCGCATTTTTTATGGTCATTGTAGCCTAGAGCGCTTGAGCCATAAACTAAGTTACCGGTGAGCGGACCTAAGAAGCTGGCGTTTGTATAGGGGCGGGTTAGGGCTTGCATACCGCCCCAGTAGGGGCCGGTATAGACGTTACAAAAGAGATAGAGCGTAGTGGTGCTGGCCTCTCCTGGGTCGACATAGATGGCGCTGGGAATGCTCGGGCTACTGTTGCCACCGTAGCGGTGAGGACGAGGATCGCTCCAGTTGATGTCGCTGTAATTTTGAAACCAGCAATAGCCGCCGTCGCCAAGACCAGCGGAAACGGGGCGAGGGCTAGAAAGCGAGAAGAAGAGACAAAAAAGGAGGAAAGTAAGGCAGATTCTAACTTTACCTCCTAAGTTGGTCATTATTCAGACTCGGTTGATTCAGCGCTTTCTTCAACGGAGACGGGAGCAGAGCCGCCGTCGAGCTTAGAGCGATATTCTTCACGGAGAGCGGCGTATTTTTCGGCATTGGTTGTGTCGCCGTTAGCTTCGTAGAGGCGGGCGAACATATTATAAACGCGATAAGAGCGCTCAATCGAAGCTTCGTTTAGTTTGATGGACTTGAGGATTTTCTCGGCGGAGCTATAGTCGCTAACGGCGGTATAGTAGCTAGCTAGGGCGATTTGAGCGTCGAAAACTTGAGCAGAAGAAGCGTTTTTGTTATTAATAATCTTTTTCTGGAAGGCGACGTAGTTGGAGCCGGATTTGTCTTCTTGAGCGTTCCAGTCGGTGTCGACGGGGCCGGAGTTGGACGAACGGTTAGTAAGGAAGACGATAAGGCAGACGACAAGGGCAATAGCGGCGAGGCCGGCGACGGCGTAAATAACTGCACGCTTGGGGATTTTAATGCGTGAGCGGACGCGGCGAGCGGGGCTCGAAGCAGGGGTTTCGGGTTTGACAATTTCGTTTTCCATATTTCTCCTTTACACTTTAATTTATTATATCACGGTTATGTTTCAAAAACCAGGGCGAAATTATTCGGTCTGGGCGTTGCGGGCGGTCGAAAGTTTTTCGATGGCTCTGGCGAGGAGAGTCTGCTCAGAGTCACTAAGAGTGGCTGAGTCAAGCATATTGAGCGTTTCTTCAGCATAGTCGAACAAGCCGAGGGCGGTGTAGAAATTAGCCTTATCAATCACGGCTTGGAAGACTTCCGCCTCAGAAGAGCCGAGGTTGGCGATAATGGCGTCCTGGAAGTCGATAAAAGCTTCGCCGGAGTTGTTCTTAGATTCGTCTGTGCCGAAGACGGGGTAGGCGCCGGTCTCCGGGTCGCGGTCGAGCGTGTAGAGCGGCTTAGCTTTATCTGTTTCTTCGGCCGTGCCGCGGAGCGGGTTGTGGTCGATAATCTCTGGCGCAGGCTTAAAATAGAGCGCGCGGAAGATAAAGAAACTAGCGATAAGCAGGGCGGCGCCGGCGAGGCCAAAGATTGCGAAGCGGCGAGACTGTTGGTGTTGCCAAGTTTCTTGCCGCTGATTGGCGAGCGGAGCGGGGATTTCTGGCTGAGTGATGGGGCGATTGGTTTCTTCCATGGGTTTCCTTTATGAACATTTATAGCTATCGTTAGTACAAGTGTCGCTAGTGCCCGGGTCGTATATCGAATTAGTGAGAGCGCAGCGAATAGAGAGGCTCCACGTTGGCGCCCACCCGTGTCCGGCTTGAGTGTTAGTGTAGCCCCCGCCAGGAAGCGCGTCTAATGCGGTCCTAAGACCTTGATCCATATGAACGTTCGATAGCCAATAATTCCCTTCCGAACCTAAGTAGGAGACTTGGCCGCTACCAATTCGTCCCGAAAGGTTCAGAGAGATATAAGTGTTGTCGTCGCCGGAAAAACCAAAACGTCCGCTTCCGTTGCTCCAGGGAAGCTGGTAAGCACTGGGGATTTTCCACCCTGACGGACAGATGTCGGAAGTAATATCTCTATGGTCAGTAAAGTCGCTACCCGCCGATGCGGCATAGAAGTTATACCATGCGGTGGGGTCGCCATTCTCGTCGACACTAATGTGACACCGAGCCTCTTTAGTACTCGGTCCAGCAAATGAGTCGTTTACGCAGACATTAAAGTCGTCTCCGGAGAAATTAGACAGAGAACCCGGAATAGTCCCCGAGATTCTGAGGTTTTGTTGCATCCAGACACTTCCGTCGGTAAGTCTGACAACGTTGTAATTAGTCCCATCGCGAAGATCACAGAGCGTGATTGTATCGCCGGGATTAGCGAGGGCGTCGTTAGCCCAGTCTTGCATAGCGGGGATACCGGGCTCGCATTTGTCGCCTGCGGCGGATTCTTCCCACTTGGCGTAGAGAGTGATGGATTCGCCGGCGGGAGCGATGTCCGTAACTGAAGCACCTTCGCCATAGGCGACGCTGCCGCCGCTGCTGGTGGCCCATCCGCCAAAGCTGTAGCCGGAGCGGCTAAAGACGCCGGTTCTTAGGTTTGTGGCGACGCCGCGGTCGATAGTTTGAGTGGAGGTGGCAGAAGAGGCGCCGGCGTCGTTCTTGTTAAAGATAACCGTGTAGGTCTGGCGTTGCCAGAAAGCGGTAAGGGTAACGTCGCTGGTGAGAGTGATGGTTTCGCCCGGGTTATAGGTGAGCGAGGAGAGCGTCCAATACTTAAAGTCGAAGTTGGCGAGGGCGGGCTTAGTGGGGGAGATGGCGATAGTACAGGAGCCGGTAGTGGTGGTGCAGGATTGAGTATCGGGCGCGCCGGAGCCGCCGTTGGCATCATAGGTAAGGCTAAAGGTGCGGGTGGGGATAATTTCCCAGACGGCGTAGAGAGTGGTGTCGCCATAGATGATGATGGGGTCGTTTGGCGCGTAGTTAATAACGCTGGCGCTGGGGTTAATAGACCAGCCTTGGAAGTTAGCGCCGGATTTGGTCGGGGTGTCGGAGGAGACAGTGAGGGAGCAGGAGCTGGTGGAGGTAGTGCAGGTTTGGTCGGCGGGGGCGCCGGAGCCGCCAGTGCCGGCATTATAGCTTAAGGTGTAGGTGTAGGAGACATTCTTCTCCCAGATGGCGTAGAGAGTGGTGTTTTCGTAAACACGGAGCGTGACGCCTGGCTGGTAGCTGGCGGTGGTGGCGTACATGTTGGTCGACCAGCCCTTAAAGGTGTAGCCGGCGCGAGACGGGCGTATAGCGCTAAGGGTAAAGTCGTAATAGGCGAGCGTGCTGGTGGGGGAAGTTTGTTTCTTGGGGAGGTCAGTCACGCTGTCGGAGCCGACGTCGCCCTTGTCGTAGGTGAGGGTAAAGCTGTAGGTAGGCGGATTCTCTTCCCAGACGGCATAGAGGGTAGTGCTGCTGTAGAGATAGATGGTGCTGCCGCCGCCATAGCTGGCTGAGGTGGCGGTGGCGGTGGAGCTAGTGTTCCAGCCTCTAAAGGTGTATCCGGAGCGAGACGGGGTGTCGGAGGAGACGGTGAGGGAGCAGGAACTGGTGGAGGTTGTGGTGGTGCAGGATTGAGAAGCGGGGGCGCCGGAGCCGCCATTAGCGCTATAGGCGAGAGTGTAGGTGTAGGTGGGGTTGGCGTTCCAGACGGCGTATAAGGTAGTATCCTTGGAAAGGACGATAGAATTATTGGGACTATAGTGGACAGAGCTGGCGCCAGAGCTGAGCGACCAACCTTGGAAGGGGGAGCCGGCGAGGGCGGGAGCAATAGTGGAGATGGTGAGGCTACAAGTGCCGCCGGTGGTGGTGGAGCAGGATTGGCTAGAGGGAGCACCGGAGCCTCCATTGGCGTCATAGGTAAGGGTATAGGTGACCGGGTCGCCTTCCCAGACGGCGTAGAGGGTGGTGACGGTGGAGGAGAGGGTGATGTCGTTGCCGGCGAGATAGGAGGCGCTGGTGGCGGTAGAGGATTTAGACCAGCCTTTGAAGGTGTAGCCGGATTTGGTCGGGATGGTGGAGGTAACCTTAACCTTACAGGAGGTTTCGGTGGTGGTACAAGACTGGGAGGAGAGGGCGGTGGCGCCGCCGACGTTGCCGCCGTTTAGGTCATAGTTGAGATAGTAGGTGTAGGTTGGGAGGGCATCCTTTTCCCAGATGGCGTAGAGAGTGGTGCTAGTGGTTTCGAAAGTATAGTAGACGCCGGGGGTGAGGAAGGCCGAGGAATCCGACGGGTCGGCAGAGGCGGAGCGCGACCAGCCCTTAAAGGTGTAGCCGTCGCGAGTCGGCGTGGCGGAAGAGATGCGGAAGTTGCAAGAGCCAGAGGTGGAGGTGCAGGTTTGGGCTTCGGGGAGGCCAGTCACGCTGTCGGAACCGGAGTTTTTATGGTAAGTGAGGGTAAAGGTTTCTTCGGGCTCGGAGTCTTCTGGGGCGGTGAGAGGAGTGGAGGAGAGCTTAATACACCTAACCGTTGCGCCGTTGATTTTGTTGAGAGCGCCAGTCA
>CAYUIH010000032.1:0-6218 GCA_964444775.1 uncultured Candidatus Saccharibacteria bacterium | reverse complement strand
TAAAACCATTGAAGAAGAAATTAAAAGTCCGAGGGGTTTCAAAAGCACGCAACTTTGTCCGCAAATTGCGAACAAATGTTATAATTTATTTAGGTACAGATTAGGGCAGAAACCCTAACTTGTTGCCATTATATCACTTAACTTTAGAAAAGTCAACACTTTTTTCATAATTTTGTATGGAAATCAAACAAATCCGACCCCAAGAGAACGAATATATTAAGGTGTTAGATTCTATTGCGCTTAAGCCTAATTTATTGTATTATTATGGCCAATGGCCGAAGGAAAGAATCCGGACAGTGGCGATTGTGGGGTCGCGGAAAAACACGAAATATGGGGAGGAAGTGGCGTATAAATTAGCATATGAGCTGGCGAAGAAGGGGATAATTGTGGTTTCTGGGCTGGCGTATGGGATTGACTCGATTGCAGCGAGAGGGGCGCTAGACGGGGGTGGAAAGACGATTGCGGTACTGGGGACGGAGATTGAACGGATTTATCCGCAGACACATATAGAGTTAGCGCGAGAGATTGTGAAGAGGAACGGAGTGGTTGCGAGCGAGTATAAGTTGGGGGATAGATTGGATAGGAAAGTAAGCTTTTTGCATAGAAACCGGTTGATTTCTGGGCTGGCGGACGCGGTAGTGGTGGTTGAGGCGGCAGAAAAATCGGGGACATTAAACACAGCTTCGCACGCGGTGGCACAGGGGAGGGATTTATTCGCTGTCCCGGGGAGGATATATGACAAGATGAGCGTAGGGTGTAATCAGCTGATTATGAAGGGCGCGAACCCGCTAACTTCGATAGACGATTTTATGAACTTTATGTTCCCGAAAGGGAAAAGTAGAAAACAACAGAGGGAACAGGTTTCTCTGTTTGGCGATACGGAGGAGGAGAAGGCAGTTTTAGAGCTGATATTTAACGGGACGAGAGACGGAGACATGATTATGGAAAAGCTGGATATGCCGGTGCAGGTGTTTAACCAGACAATAACTATGCTCGAGATAAAAGGAGCGGTTAGACCGCTCGGTTGTAATACTTGGACCTTAGCTTAATTTCTTAGGCCGTTGAGGAAGGAGCGGGCGTCCATCGGCTTGCGGGAGAGGGGCTGGAGACGGTCGACGATGACGTAGGCGCCGTCGGCGCATTTTAGGCCGAGCTCGCGAGGTGAACAAGTTTTTGAAATGTGGGCGGATAAAATAATGACGGTTTGGTTAAAAAAGTTGTACTTTGGCTTGGGGAAGGATTGATAGGCGACGATTTTGCGGAGGGTGACGTCGGCAGAATCGGCCTCTGGGGTGAGGAGGGAGAGGGATTTGTCGAGCTTTTGGGTAAAAGTAGCCTTTGAATCGTCCTGGAGATGATAACCGGAAAAAAGTTGTTCGGGCGAGGCAGAAGAGTTGTGCAGGGATTCAAAATCTTTAAGATGGGCGACGAGCCAAGCTGCGCCGGTGGAGGCGAGGGCGGAATAAATGGCGGACTTATCGAGCGGAAGACTTTCGAGCGTCTCTTGATGATAAATCGGGCCGGCGTCCATGGCGCGGACGAGCTTCATGATGGAGACGGAGAAGGAAGAATCGCCCGCGAGAATAGCGGACTCGATAGGGGAAGCGCCACGATAAAGAGGAAGGAGGGAAGGATGGAGATTAAGAATCCCCTCGGGCTCGAAGAGGTCTAAGACATCGGGCTTAATCATGACGCCGAAAGAGGCGAGAACGCCAAGGGCGGCGGAATGTTCGCGCTTGAGGGATTTGACGGTTTCTAAATCTTCTTTAGAGCGGGCGTGGAAAATAATATCGACGGCGGGAGCGAGGACGGACAAGGTGGCGTCAGCAAGAGGGCCGTTGCCAAAAAAGATAACCTCGGGGTGGGACATTAGTCGGCGTCTCCCCAGAGAGAAGGATTATCTTTGATTTCTGAATCGTAATCTACGGGGTCGAGCTCGCCCTTAGAGTTCATGCGGAAGAAAGCGTCTTTGACGTCTTTGATATGGTCGATAAAGAGGACACCGTCGAGGTGATCTATCTCGTGGAGGAGGGTGCGAGCAAGAGAACCTTCAGCTTTAATACGGACAGGAGTGCCGTCTTCGAGGAGGGCCTTGATACGGACTTTAGACGGACGGGGAACGAGGCCGTAAATTTCTGGGACGGAGAGACAACCTTCGTAATCCTTCTCGAGCTTACCGTCGGTTTTGATGATTTCTGGGTCGAGAAAAGCGGTGAAATTGCTATTTTTCTTGTCGTCGAGATCGTCGCGGACGATGATGATGCGGCGATCGAAGCCGAGCTGAGGGGCGGCCATGGCGGCGGAAAGCTCAAAAGGATGCTCCTTCTCCCAATCGAGAGAAGATTGGCGCATAGCGGCGATAATCTCGGCGGTCTCGGCGGAGGCGCGGTTGACCTTGCGACATTTTTGACGCAAGCGAGGGTCGGGGGTGGTGACAATTTCCATATGGGGAAATTATATCATAAAAGGCTAGGCGGGTCGAGAGAAACATGAACGTCTTTAAGCCCAGAGAGAGCCTGGAGGAGGGCGTCGCGACGCTTAGACTTAACGACGATTTGCCAGGAGAAGCCAGAGGTGGTGCGCTCGTGGAAGCAGGGCGTGGGAGGAGAGATGATGAGCGGAGCGGAAGTTTGAGCGGCAAAATCGGCGAGGGATTTGGCGGCGGCGCGGATTTTGGCGAGGGCGGTTTGTTCGGTTTTGTAGATGACGGTGAGTTTGGCGAGATAGGAAAAGGGCGGGAAAGCGGCGGCGCGGCGTTTTTTAATAAGATAGTTGTAGAAGCCAGGGTAATCTTGAGCGACGGCGAAGGCGATGACGGGGTCGGCGGGGCGAAAAGTTTGGATAACGACCGAGGCTTGGCTAAGATGGCCGCGGCCGACGCGACCGATAACTTGAGTGAGAAGCTCGAAAGTTTTTTCTTCAGCGGAGAAATCGGGGAGGGAGAGGCCGGAGTCGGCCTGGATGATACCGATAGAGGCGAGACGGGGAAGATCGAGACCGCGAGAGACGGTTTGAGTGCCGATGATGAGCTGGATTTCTCCAGATTTGACATCATTATAGAGAGAATCGAGGGTTTCTGATTTTTTATTATCGGCGTCGAAGCGGGCGAGGCGGGTGTCGGGAAAGAGCTTCTTAAGCTCAGACTCAAGGAGTTTGGTACCGAAGCCTTTATGGAGGATTGAGGGGTGGTGACAGGAAGGGCAGGAGGTGGGGATTTTTTCTGAATAGCCGCAGGTGTGACAGAGAAGTGTGTAAGAGTCGGAGTGGAGCGTGAGCGGCAAGAAACAGGTGGGACAGAGGGCTTGCCAACCACAGCGCTCACAGAGGGTGAGCGGGGCGGAGCCGCGGCGGTTGTGATAAATTAAAGTTTGGTAACCGGAAGCGAGGTTGGATTGGATAGTTTTAAGGAGGGCGTCGGAGAAGTAGCGGGAGCGCGAGAAGTTTTCTCGAGAGGTAAAGTCAATAATTTTGATGTCTGGGGCGATGGCGGTGGACTTGGCTTTTTCGGTGAGGGAGACGAGAGAACGCTTAGACTGGGCAAGGTAGAAGTCGGAGACGAGCGGAGTGGCGCTCCCGAGGAGGCAGGCGATTTTTAGAGTGGAGGCGATAAAGGAGGCGAGGCGAAGGGCGGAGTATTTAGGCGGGTTTTCTTGATAATAGGTAGATTCGTGAGCCTCATCGATGATGATGAGGCCGAGATTTTTAAGCGGAGCGAAGAGGGCGGAGCGGGGGCCAATGACGATTTGGGGAGAATCGCTTTCTAGGATAGATTCCCAGATTTGGTGGCGCTCGGATTCGGTTTGTTTTGAGTGTATTAAGATTATAGACCTAGCGAAGGTGGTTTCGAAGATTTGGACGAGCTGAGAGGTGAGGGCGATTTCTGGGACTAAGAGTATGACAGATTTGTTTTTAGCGAGTGTTTCTTGGGTGAGCTTAAGATAGATGTTTGTTTTGCCGGAGCCGGTGATGCCGAAGAGGAGCTTAGTTGAGCTCTTGATTTCGGATAGCTGGTTGAGAGCTGTTGATTGGGCGGAGTTCAGTTTGATGGATGTTGTAGTTTGGACTGCTGGCGCCTGCGGAATCGGACAGGAAACCGAACATGAAGCCGCTACTCTACGTCGATGTTTTTCGACCCCTACAGGGAGGAGAAGGGCGGCGCAGAGGGGGAGGGGGGAGAGGTAGTAGGAAGAGAGCCAAGCGAGAGACTTTAGGAGGTGAGAAGGGAGAGGAGTAGGATAGAGGAGTTGGAGAATTTCTTTACAGGAGAAGGAAGGCTGAGGGACTTTTTTTAGGACGATACCAGGGCAGGTGGACTTGCCGAGGGGAATCATGACGATATGACCGGGGAGGAGAGCGAGGCTGGAGGCGTAAGTGAGCGCGCCAGAGCCGGAACAGAAGACTTTAGTCGGTATTACCTCGTAGAACATGGGATTATTATATCACGGAGAGATGTGTTGTGAAAAATACTAGACCGAAAAGGAAAAGTAGATTATAATATCTTAAGAAGAAAGAGAGGTTTAATGTTAGATGTGTTTATTACGTCACGAGTGAGGAGAAAAATCTTGGTGGTGTTTGCGAAATACCCGGATTTTAAGACGCACGTGAGAGGATTGTCGAAGTTGATTAAAGAAGACCCGGGGAATATCCAGCGTGAACTGAACCGGCTGGAGAAGGGAAAGTTTTTAGTGATGACGAAGAAGGGTAACGCGAAGATTTATCAGACGAACAAGCAGTTCCCGATTTTGAAGGAGCTGCAGAGTATGGTGATTAAGAGCCAGCAGTTTTCCAACCAAAGCAAGCCGAACAAGATGATTGGATAATGTCGAAGCTGTTTGAAGACTTGGTGAAAAGGCGGGGGTTTTCTGAGGCGTATCTAAGGCCGAAGTATGAGAATTTGGCGGAGCCGTTTTTATTGCCGGATATGCGGAAGGCGGTAGAGCGAATAAAACAGGCGAGGGAACGGGGCGAGAAGGTGATAGTGTATGGAGATTATGACGCGGACGGAGTGACGGCAAGTACGGTGATGAACGAGATTTTAAAATGGGCAGGGGTGGAAGTGGCGGAGACGATGCTCCCGGACCGGTTCAAAGATGGTTATGGCATGAGTAAAAAAGTTGTTCAGGAAGCGGAACGGACGGGCGTGACGCTGGTGATTACGGTGGACTGCGGAAGTGCGAACGGGGAGGTGATTGAGGAATTGAAAAAGAGAGGGGTGGAGACGATTGTGACGGACCACCATGAGTGTCCGGAGAAGCTGCCGGAAGCGGTGGCAGTGGTGAACCCGAAGCGTAAAGACGCTTATAAACAGGTGGAGAATCTGGAAGAGGTGGCGGAAAAGCTGGTGGAGCTGAGAGATTTGGCAGGGGTGGGGGTGGCGTTTATGGTGGCGCGGGCGCTGGTGGAGGAAGGACTGATTCCGGAAGGACAGGAGAAGTGGATGCTGGACTTGGTGTTGATTGGGACGATTTGCGATTCGATGCGGATGACAGAGACAAACCGGATTTTGTGTTATTTTGGGATGAAGGTGTTAGAGAAAACGCGGCGGGTGGGGCTGAAAGAACTATTTAGGAGCGCAATGACGAAGAAGATTGACTCAGAGACGATTGGGTTCCAGATTGGGCCGAGGTTGAACGCGGCGGGCAGAATGGCAAGCCCGGAGGTGGCGCTAAAACTATTGACGGCAGGACGGAAGGCAGAGGCGGCGAAGCTAGCGAATCAACTAGAAGGGTTTAATACGCAGAGGCGGACGCAACAACTGGCGGCGATGAAGGAGTTTAAAGAGAGGGGGGTGGGGAAGGATAAGGTGCTGATTGTAACGGGAGATTGGCACGAAGGGGTATTGGGGATTATTGCGGGGAAGTTGATGGAAGACTATCGACGGCCGGCGTTTGTGATGACGAGAGTAAAGACGGACGACGGGGAGATTTTTAAGGGGTCGGGAAGGAGCTTTGGGGATTTTAACCTGGCGGAGGCGCTTCGAGCGTGTGCAGAGGAGATTATTGGCGGGGGTGGACACGCGGGAGCGGCCGGGGTGAAAGTTTCGCCGGAGAAGCTGGAGGAGTTTCGGGCGAAGATAAATGAGTATTATGACTCGCTAAAACTGGGCGACCAAGAGAAGTTTTTTGAACGGCGGGCGGATTTGGACTTGTGGGGGCTGGGCGGGCTAGACCTGGACTTTATGCAAGAGCTGAGGACATTAGAGCCGTTTGGGGTGGGGA
>CAYUIH010000031.1:5887-6348 GCA_964444775.1 uncultured Candidatus Saccharibacteria bacterium | reverse complement strand
GATAAATCCGCGCTCAAAGTCGGAGTGAATCGTGCCGGCGGCTTCGGGGGCGGTGGCGCCTTGTTTGATAGTCCAGGCGCGGCACTCTCTTTTTTGCCGGCGGTGAGGAAGGATTGGAGGCCGAGCGTAGCATAGGCGGCTTTAATCAGCTCGCCAAGGGCATCTTCTTCGACGCCGTAGCTCTCGAGGAACTCTTTGCGCTCGCTCCGGTTCATGTCGGCCATTTCTTCCTCTAACTTAGCGTTGACAAAGACGGCCTGGGCAGGTTTAACGAGAGTAGAGAGTTGAGACTTTAGACTCTCGTCGGTAAGGCCGGATTCGTCGACATTAAACATATAAATCACAGGTTTGTCGGTTAAGAACGGAATGTTAGCATCGTTTGGGTCGGGCTTACGCTTGGCGGCGATTTTAGCCTTGGTATCTTCGTCGGCGAGCTGGAGCTCGAGATTGATAATATCAAT
>CAYUIH010000031.1:0-5877 GCA_964444775.1 uncultured Candidatus Saccharibacteria bacterium | reverse complement strand
GGCGCCTTGCTTTTGACAATAACCTGTGTATAATCATCACGTCGTTTTCTGGCCGGTTGTCGGCGCGAACAATGTCGTTATTTTTAAAGGCGCGGACGACGTGGCAGATGGCATGGCACTCGCGGATATGGGCGAGAAATTTGTTGCCCAACCCTTCGCCTTTAGAGGCGCCCGCGACGAGGCCGGCGATGTCGACGAATTCGACTGTAGCGGGGACGACTTTATCCGTCTCGTACATTTTAGCGAGGACGTCGAGACGACTGTCCGGGACAGGGACGATGCCAACGTTTGGCTCGATGGTAGCAAAAGGATAGTTCGCGGCGAGAGCGCCGGCGTTGGTTAGGGCGTTAAATAAGGTCGACTTTCCGACGTTCGGGAGACCGACAATTCCTATCTTTAAATTCATAGCTATATTATAACATAAAAAAGAAAGCCCCGAGCCTACGCAATCTACGCTAACCTGACGGACTTTCGATATTTAAACTTAAAATGAACCTTAAAAATTAAGGTTCATGGACGAAAAGAAAACTATTATTCGTTAGAGTCGGCAGCTTTGTGTGGCGTAGCAAAATGCGCGAGGGAGAAAGCGAGCCAGGCGACGAGAGTGGCGGCAAAAAGCGCGCCGCCGATGATGTCGGTAAACCAATGAACGCCAGAGAGGAAGCGGCCGAAGACGATAGCAAGCGCCAAAAGCGCTAGAAGCGGGCGGCCGAGTTTGACGAAAAGCGGATATTGGTCGGAGAAAAATTGTTTAAGCACGAGGATAAGCGAGCCGCAGAGACTGAGCGCAAAGAAGGTGTGCGAAGAAGGATAAGAAGGTTCTAGCCCCTCCGCCGAATCGAGAATAACCGGGCGGAAGTTAAGCACGATAACTTTCTCGAAAATGATATAAATCGCTAGTACGGCGAAGTAAAAACCGCCGAGACAAAGCAGGAGTTTAATAAAAGCTTTTTTGTCTTTAATGGCGAAACGTTTGGTGAAAAAGGAGACTAATACAAAAGCCAAAATCAAGGCGGTGAGCGCGAACGGGATTAGGCCGAGCTTTTCAGTGAGCTGGTAGAGATTGACATCATATGGAAAAGCATCGTGGATGAGCGAGTTGATTGTAGCGAAACCAACCGAAGAATTTTCTGGGCCGACAGCGCGAATGTCTATAGTCCTAAGCAGGGCAGTAAAGAAAAAGGCGAGAGCAGTGAGAGCGAGAGCCGGAAGAAAAGAAGGTTGTTTTTGAGAAGAGCTAGATTCTGTCATAAACTTATTTTAACATAGGCGAGTCGGCTGGTCTAGAAAAGCGGAGCAAAAAGTCGCAAGACGCCCTGCCAAAATTGTTCAAAGAGATTTGGCGTGACTTCTTTAAGCGATAACTGGTGGCACACGGTAAAAGTTTCTTCGAAATCGCGTTTGATAGATTTTAGGACGCGCATTTGTTCGATATAGATCCCGTTTTCAAAATGTAGGTAGAGGCTACGGTAGTCGAGATTGATGGTGCCGACTACGCCGGCGCGACCATCAGCGAAAAAAACTTTAGAGTGAACAAACCCGGGCGTGTAGAGATAAAGCTTAACGCCGCCTCTAACTAACGTGTCGTAGAAAGAACGCGAGAGGAGATTGGTGAGTTTTTTATCGGGGACGCCGGGCATAATGATACGGACGTCGACGCCACGCTTGGCGGCGCGGATGAGCGAGTTGACGACGTCGGTGTCGATAACGAGGTAAGGCGTCATGATGTAAAGATAATCCTTGGCGCTGTTGATGAGATTAAGATAAACATCTTCGCCAACGAGATCGGGATGGCGCGGAGCGGCGCCGTAGCTAACGGCATAACCCTCTGGCGCAATCGATGAGCCAAAATCATATTTAAACTTAGTGATGTCTTTATCTTCTTGAACATTGGCGTTCCAGAGGGCGAGGAACATGACGGTCATATTCCAAACGGCATCGCCGACGATTTTAATACCGTTGTCTTTCCAGACGCCGAAGAGAGAGACTTCGTTAATGTATTCGTCGCTTAAGTTGACGCCGCCGGAAAAGGCAACGCGGCCGTCGATGATAGTCATTTTACGATGGTCGCGGTTGTTCATAAAAATACCGCGAAAGGGCGTCATTTCGTTAAATGGGATACATTTAATGCCGTATTTGGCGAGCTCTTTTGGGAAACGTTCGGAAAGTTTGTTGATGGTACCCATGTCGTCGTACATGACGCGGACGTCGACGCCGCTGGCGGCTTTTTCTTTTAAGATTTCTAGGACGCCGTCCCACATTTTACCTTTTTTGATAATAAAATACTCGAGGAAAATAAAATGTTCGGCCGTTTTAAGTTCTTTAAGCAGGGCGGGATAAAACTTTTCGCCGAATTCGTAATAAGTGATTTGGTTGTTGGCGGTGACCGGGAAATGGGCGCGGTGGGTGAAGTAGCGCAGGTTGTCGAGATGGTTTTTGTTGATGGTTTGTTCGATCGTCGGGTCTTGGACGAGATATTTTTGATATTTTTGTTCGGTGGCTAAAATGCTTTTGAGTAATTTGTTGCGCGAATAGTTGCGGCCAAGCGTCACGCGCAAAAACGTGCCAAACAGCGGCAAGAGCATAATCATAATAATCCAGGGCAAATCGTTAGAGAGGCGGGTACTGTTTTTAATAATTGAAAGAATTAGCAGGATAGCCAGGATACGGTAGAAGACGCTAATGATAACAAAGTCGTCGAAGAAATACCAAACAGCAAAGACAAATCCAAACTGAAACAAAACGCCCACGACAACTAAAGTAAGACGTTTAACGGCGGTCCACATATTATATATTATATCACCCCTTTACGGGTTTAGACGAGAGGAAGCCAGGCGTCGAGACGAAAATCGTCGCCGGAGACGGACGCGGCGGCTAGCAGAGGCGAAAAATTAGCTTTAAGCGCCGGCGAAAATTTAAGGAAAGACTCGGCGGCAAAAGCCATTTGTTGGAGCTTCTTTCTATCGATCATTTCGAGTGAGGTGCCACGAGCTTGAGATTTACGATATTTAACTTCAGTGAAATAAATATGGTCGGCCTTTGTCGAGATAATGTCGATTTCGTAAAAAGGAGTTTTGTGGTTGCGGGAGATGATGTGATGGCCATGCGCCGCGAGATAATCCGCGACAATTTCCTCGGCTTTATCGCCGAGCTGTTTGGTGGTTGGGCTCTTTGGTTTTTGAATCGGCTTAAACGAACTGCGGTGCTCGGGGCAGGGGCCGAGGTTGGCGAGGGCGATACGGTGGGCAGCGGTACCATAGCCGACGTGTTTCTCGAAACCATAGCCCGGATAAACTTCGGCCAGCGAGGCCATATAAGAATCCCGCGCAACCTTAGCGACAATAGAGGCGGCAGAAACTTCTTTAATTAACAAATCGGCCTTTTTAAGGACGGTGACGTAATTTTCTAGGGGCGTGTCGGCGAGAAAATTAACTGTGCCGTCGATAATAATTTCCGTAAACGGCACCTTGGAAAGTTTTATTTCTTCTATAGCGCGGCGCGTGGCGAGTTTTAGACTTCTTGAGAGGCCGAGCGCGTCGATTTCTCGCGCGGAGACCCAACCGAGGCCGGTGGTAGCTTTTTCAAGAATTGTGCTCGCGAGAGATTCGCGCTTTTTCTTGGTGAGTTGTTTCGAGTCGGTTAAATCCGCCGTCCAATCGGGCAATTCCCCGTTTTCTTCGCGTGGTAAAATGCAGGCGCCAATGACGAGCGGGCCAGCCCAGGGCCCACGTCCGACTTCGTCGATTCCGAGGATTTGTTTCATAGGGAAATTATACCAAATTTATCTTCTAGCGTGTTATAATATAAGTATAAGCTAATTGGGAAATAAACAGTGCCGAAACAAATGAAGCTCATGAGCCGCAAGGCGAGCCGGTTGGAAAAGTTTTTTGCTTTTGCGGACGCGTTTTTGGCGGTGATGTTGCTAACTTTTGTGCAGCTGAGGTCGTATGCCATAGAGAAAAGTACGGATGTAAAGTTTGAACTAAACGGCGAGGCGGCGATAATCCTGTCGACCGAGGAGGAGTTTGTTGACCCGGGCGTGAGGGCAGAACACTGCGTGCTGGGGAAATGCGAGGACATAGCAGAAAAAGTGAAAATTGTTAGCCCAAACCAAAGCGGGCTAGCGGCGCACCAGCCGGGAGAGTACCAAGTTGATTATAATTTGACGGTTCGGGGCGAGACTTATCACGAAGTGCGGCGAATTAAAATCCGCGACGATATTAAACCGGAAATTGAATTAAACGGCGGGGCGGTTGGACTTTATGTTGGGCGAGAATACGTCGAACCCGGTTTTAGCGCGAGCGACAATTTTGATGGCGACATTACGAACCTTGTGAGCGTCGAAGGCGGAGTTGATACGAGCAACGCAGGAGTGTATACGCTAAAATATCGCGTGGCGGACGCGGCGGGAAATACGGCGGAGGCCGAGCGGCATGTGTTTGTGTATAAAGAATGGTATACGTTTGACCCGACGCCGACAGAGACGTTTGAAGATTTAAAAAATTATATTCAGGCGCACGGGTGGGATATTAGTTTTGGATATGTGAGTTTGACGAGCGATAAAAATTACACATATCAGGGCGACAAAATTTATTATGGTGCAAGTTTGGTCAAAACAGTCGACGCGATGTATGCTTATGAAAATTTTAGTCCGGACGCCGGGCTTCAAAGTTTGGTGAGGAACGCAATCACATATAGCGATAACAGCGCACACATTGCACTCGTGTCGAGATTTGGCAAAGAAAATTTAAAAACGTACGCCGAAAATATTGGCATGAACTATCATTTGAAAGGTTCGGTGATTTATGGTGATACAGATATGTTTTGCGACACGACGATAAACGACCAACTGGCAGCATGGCAACATCTTTGGGAACTTATCAATAATAATCCGCGCGGCGAAGAACTGAAATGGTATTTTATAAACAATTTTTGGGACAATCTAAGTTTTTCTAACAGTCCACTACATATGTATAAAAACGGTCTTTATGGGAACAACTATCACGAAGTGGGGATTATGTTTGCGGAAAATCCGTATATTGTGGCGTTTTTGTCGACGGAAGGGTGGAGATGGAACAGTACGATAATCATTAAAGACTTATCTCACCGCGTATTTATGATAAATCAACTCTAAAAAATCCGCCCGGGTGGGCGGATGAAGATAGGTCTAAATTATTCGGCTTTCTTTTCGGCGACTTCGGGCTCGGCTTCGGCAGCCGGTTCAGCTTCGGCAGCTGACTCAACGAGAGTGTTGACGGCAGCACGGTCGAAATCTTTGCTGGAAAGACGAGCGGATTTACCGCTGCGGGCGCGGAGATAGCCGAGGTTGTTGCGGCGAACTTTGGCGCGCTTAGTGACCTCGATTTTCTCGACTAACGGGGAATGGATAAGGAAGGACTTCTCAACTCCGACGCCAGAGGCGATTTTGCGGACGACGATGCGGGCGGTGTGAGAATCCTTGCGGTCGACACGAATCACGACGCCTTCAAACACCTGGGAGCGAAACTTCTCGCCTTCTTTAATTCTTTGAGTGACTTTAACGGTGTCGCCAGAGCGGACGTCGACGACGGCGGACGTTTTCTGGGCTTCACCAATCTTTTGTAAAATAGAAAAACTCATTTTAAACCTTTATTTAGACAATTGTATGTATTTTATCACATTTACTTCTTAAGCGCAAGACGAATTCTTTCGTCAACAGGAAGAGACGGATCGACGTGCTCGAGGGCGGCGGTAGCTTCTTTGAGCGGGAAGCCGAGAGCGATGAGAGCGTCGAGTGCTTCGTCGTGTTCGAGCGGCTTGCCTGGGACGCGGGCGACGGTGGCGCCGTGGGCGGCGGCGAGGCGGATATGCAGGTGAGCCGGGCCCAGTTCGTGCGCC
>CAYUIH010000030.1:0-6403 GCA_964444775.1 uncultured Candidatus Saccharibacteria bacterium | reverse complement strand
CCCACCCCGAAGGAAAGCCGTTTCAGGCCGGGCAGGGCGGGGTTTATACATCACTTCAGGGTTATAATTTCTGACGGCGCCCGAACAGATTTCGTAGCCGTTCATTACCATATCATATTGGTCAGCGACGATTGAGAGCTTTTCTTCGTCGGTCTTTGCTGCTTCGAGCGCGGCAAGGCCGCCTTTGGGCATCGAGAACGGGTTGTGACCAAAGTCGAGCTTGCGATTCTTGTCGTCCCACTCATAGAACGGAAAATCTACAATCCAGGTTAGCGCTACTTCATCATTGTTTTTTAAGTTAAAATGGTCGGCGAACGCGATACGAAGTTGACCGAGAACTTTATTAACCTTTTCGCGGGTGTCGGCGCCAAAGAACACTGCATCGCCATCTTTTGCGCCGGTGAGTTTTTGCACGCTCTCAATTTCTTTTTCGGTCATAAACTTTAGAATCGGAGATTTAGCCTCGCCGTCCTGATAAAGAATATAAGCGAGCCCGCCCGCGCCGAGCTTACGCGCCTGGGCCGTGAAATTATCAATTTGGGAGCGCGTCAACGTGGCGCCGCCCGGGACACAAATCGCTTTTACGACCGGCGTCTTAAACACCTTAAAATCAGTATCCTTAAATACTTCAGTTAAGTCAACCATTTCTAGTCCATAGCGTAAATCAGGCTTATCTACGCCGTAGGTATCCATAGAAAACTCATAGGGCAGGCGCGGAACGGTGTCGCCTTTAGGGATAAACGCCTTGGCTGGCTCGGAACGTAGAACAATCTTTTTCTGGACAAACTCAGTAGCGAGTTTTTTAACTAACGGCTCCATGGTTGTACGAACAATCTCACCGTCGTCAACAAACGACATCTCGAGGTCGAGCTGGTAAAAATCACCATAAAGTCGATCTGCACGCGGGTCTTCGTCGCGGAAACAAGGAGCAATTTGAAAATAACGCTCAACGCCGCCGACCATCAACAGCTGCTTGAACTGTTGCGGAGCTTGGGGCAACGCATAGAACTTTCCGGGGTGGAGACGGGACGGAATTAAGAAATCACGCGCGCCCTCGGGGGAAGAGTTAGCGAGAATCGGCGTAGTTACTTCAATAAAGTTGTGCTCGTACATATAGCTACGCAAAAAGGCGTTATAACGAGAACGTTCACTCAGCAACTTTTGCATAGAAGGACGGCGCAAATCAAGAAAACGATATTTAAGCCGAAACTCCTCGGAAGACTCAGAACCTTCGTCGTGCGTGTTAACAGGCGGCGTGTCAGAGCGGTTGAGCAAAGTCAGCTCGGAGACAACAAGCTCAATATCCCCCGTGGGCAGGTTGGGATTTTTTAGTTCGGGCGCGCGCTCGCGCATTTTGCCGGTGGCCTTAAGCACATATTCGTCGCGGACGGATTCGGCAAGTTTAAAGCTCTCGGCGGTATCGGGAGTGACGACAAGCTGAATAATCCCCGCAAAATCGCGTAAGTCGATAAAAATCAACCCCCCGTGATCGCGACGGGAATTGACCCAGCCGGCGACGGTTACGGTTTTGCCAAGATATTTTTTTAGCTCATCAGATTTCTTATACATGAGGTATATTATACCACAATTCTCGAGACAGAGCTAATCCTCCTTGATTTTCTTGGCGATGTTTTTAGTGGAAAGTTGGTCGGAAGTAAGAATTGAGCAAATCGGGGCGACACCAAGAATAGCAAGGAAGACTCGGGCAATGTCGCGGCTAAACCCAACCAGCAAGCCTACGGAAACATGGCGCGAATAAACCGAAGTTAGAAGCCGCGAGAGAGCCTCGGCATCGACAACAGTGATAATTCCGGCAAAGACCACGCCAATAGCGGTAGCGAAAATCATGGTGAAGAAACAGAGTTCTAAAAGATAGAAGAGATAGATAAAGAGAATATCAAGCGTAGAGGCGCCAAGCGAGCGATAAAGCGCAATAGAGTGGGCGTTCTCCGTAATCAAGCGCATAAAGGTAAAGACGGAAATTGTCACCGCGATAAGGAGCAGAATAGCCCCAATATAGCGAAGCAGAATATAGAGAGTATCTAGCGCGTCTTGAGTTTGGAGGCGGTTGCCAACTAGCTCTTGGACCGTAAAGCTAGTACACTTACCGATGTTGCGATCGAGCGCACAGTTCTCATTTTTGTAAAAATCGTAGGCTCGCTTGGAGTTGGTAAACTCAATAATTGGGATAGAATAATCTACGATATAGGTATCTTCGGCGGAGTCGGAAGATGCAGGCTCGGCGACATCTGGAGCTTCTGTGGTTTGAGCATCCGCGTCGTCTAATTCTGTCTCGGCTGAGGTTTCTTCGGCCGGCTCTTCTTCTACTGATTGATAACCAGGCAACGAACGTTTAGTCTCGAAAATAGCGTCATAATCCGTACTGCCGTCACTAAGCGAGACGTAATAGCCTGTAGGAGCAACGTGATTATCTACGTGGGTCAAGAACAAGTCGAGCAGTTTAACTTGGTCGAACTTTTGGGAAAGCTCGATGACGGTTCTATTGGTGCCGATAACGCCAACGACGACATAATCAAGCGACTTTTCTGTATAAGAAATCTCTTGAGTAGCGTCGTGAGAAGAATCCGCGGCAGACGAATCGGATGCGGAGCTAACGCCGATTTCTGAAGTCGGCACACTAAACGTTTCTGTAAAAGTGTGGCCGATGGTCTTAGACTTTAGCTCCTCAATCTCGGAGAGAGAATAAATCTTAGAGTGGCTAGTGGGTAGCTCCTCCTCGACTGGCTCGCCATTAACTAGATAATCAGCCTCGTCGAGAGAAATGAGCTTAAATAATGTGCCTGGGTCGTATTCGCCAAGGTCAACTTCGACTAAGTTTTTAACAAAATGTTCGTCGATAACACTAAAACTTGGCGTGCCATTTTTATATTCGTAGACGGAGACCTTTCCGACTACCTTGCCGCCGTAGTCGGCGATTTTTTCTTCTACGCGATTCTTGAGCGAGTTATAGGAGAGACAGTTGCCGCGGTTATTACAACTGGTAGCTGTGACATAGATACTTTTGCCACCGATTTCTGTCGAAGCGTGGACAAAAACATTTTCTAGCCCCTCATATAAGAAATCAAAGCCCAGGAGCGAGCCGAACAATAAGCTGGCGGCCAAAATTACGAGAACACTCTGGCGTTTGTGGACTTGGATGTGTTTCCGGCCGAGGTTAAAAAGATCTAAGGCTTTCATGATTCGTAGCCTCCTTTATAAAGCACAATGGTTTTTGTGGCAAACGTGCCGACGAGGGCGTCGTGAGACGCCACGACGACAGTCGTACCGACCTTTTCTTGGAAAATTTTGAGAATCTTGAGCACGTTTTCGGCGTTTTTTCGGTCGAGACTTAAGGTCGGCTCGTCGGCGAGCACAATCTTCGGGTTTAAGAAAAGCGCACGAGCGATACAGGCGCGCTCGGCTTGGCCGCCAGAAACTTCCGCAGGCTTGCGGTCGAGACATTCGGAAATCCCCAGAATTTTACCAATAGCATCAGAGCGAGCATGGCGCGCTTTAGCCGGCTGGCGCGCAAAAATACCTGGAAGAGAGATGTTTTCTCTAAGGGTTAGCTTTGGGTCGAGATAGAAACCCTGGAAGATAAAACCAATGTTTTCTTTATAAAACTTTGACCGTTCTGAGCTCTTTAAATCTCGCAAATTGCGCCCGTCAATGATAATTTCTCCAGAATCGGGAGCCTCAAGGCCGCCGATAATGTTTAACAACGTGGACTTTCCTACGCCCGACTCGCCAGTTAACATTACGAATTCGCCATCGTTTATTAGTGTGCTGAAAGAATTGAGGACTTGTTTGCCCGCGTAGCTTTTAGTAACCGAGATAAGTTTGATGCCCGCCACTTTTTTGACTCGAGGTTAGTCGATTCCTTTTTCTTTTAATTTATTATCAATATATTCGCGGAAGAAATTCATGGTGTCTGTCATAGTTTGGCTTTCTTTATAAACCCATTCGATTTCCTTCCCGTCTTCGTCGATAAAGCTTGGGGTGGAATTGAGATTATAAAACTCAGAGATGGCGTTGTCGAACTTGACCTTTTTCTTAACTGCCTCAGACGACATATCGGAGCGGAACTTGGCCAGATTCCCGCTATCCCCAGCGATGGAAGTAAAGTAGGACATAAAGAGATTTGTCCGCGTTGTCCCCTTGGAGTAGAACCACTCGGCTTGGTTTGAGAAGAGTAAATTGCCGTATTCTTCCCAGTAGCCTTGTAGACCGGCGGCCTCCACTGCCGAAGCGGCGGCGATGGCGTTTGGGTGAATCGAAGTTAGGGGGGTGCTACGATAAACGATTTTTAACTTCCCCTTGTATTCTTCGAGCAGCTGAGAAATATAGGGGTTCATGCTAGCACAAGCAGTACATTGATAATCGGCATATTCAAAAATCGTTAAAGGGGCGTTTGCGTCGCCTTTAATATGATCAGCAATTCCACCGTTTAAATCGCTCGCCGGCAAGACGGAGGCTAAATCTAAACCGGAAAGGTCGGCCGAGTAAGCCAGGGGGTCTTCCTCGTCTCCGGCGGAAACGGCCTTGTTCTTATAAATAATTAGTCCTACGAACGCGGCAAGAATCACAAAAATCACCAGGACAAGGGCGAGATTCTTCTTCAAAAAGTTTTTCATAGGGCTATTATAGCACACCCTCCCGCGAAACACAAAAAAGACCCCATTCGGGGCCATCTAAATTGCTATTTAGATTTCGATAAACTCTTGCCAAGGGGCGGGAGCTATCTTAGACTGTTTGCGCGCCACCTTACGAGTAGTGCGTTTAAGTCTGATACGCATTAGAGTTATAAACTCCTTTGTTAGTTTTTCTCGCTCAAACGACCGACCCACCTCGCAAACCAGTGCTATGTGGTTTTGGGAAAAGAGCGATGGACTGTATTTTAACAAAAGTCGCCAGGCGGGGCAAGCCTTGATTTTTGACAAAAATATATCCATGTAAAAAATAAGCCTTGGCCAGGCGCAAGGTTTTTTATATATCACTAGCCATCAAAAACCAAGGACTAGGTTGTTTATTCCAGGTTGCGGAAGAGGATATGTTTGAGCTTGCCGACAAAAGGCTTTACCTCCTCTAAATCGAGGAAATAGCTCGCGGCGAGGTAAGCGGCGAAAGAGACAAGAGTGATGACGACGAACTTAGGGAAAGTGGCAAGGAAGGAATCGTCTGTGGCCATGAGAGGGAGGAACTTGGTCATCGAGTAGGCGACACAAGAAGTGATAAGCCCGGCAAAGAACATTTTATACATGACCTTCCAGAAGCTGCGGGAGAGGAGCTGGTGTTTGGAGCGGCGGTTTAAGATATATAATAATATGGCGATTTCTAAGACGGCGCCGAGGGACTGGGCCCAGCCGAGACCGTCCGGCCCGTAGCCGAGCCAGTAAAAGAGGACGGAGAGGAGCATGGTGGAGCCGATGGCGATGATGCTGACGATAAGCGGGGTTTTTGTGTCTTGATAAGCATAGAAGCCGCGGGAGGCAATATGGAAGATGCTCTGAGCAAAAATGGCGACGATAAAGGCGCCGAGGATAGAGGAGATGAGCTGATCGCCGCCGTTCATAATGAAGCTGACGACATAGCCGCGGCCGAAGAAGGCGACGATAGAGACGGGGAGAGTTATCCAAACTATCATCCGGAGCGCCGTGCGAAAAGTGTCGTTGAACTTTCCTTGTTCGCCCTCGCCGAGCTCTTCGGTGAGCTGGGGGAAGAAAGCGGTGGAAATTGCTACGCCGATAAGCGAGACGGGCATTTGATGGAGGTTACTGGCTTGTTGGAAAGAACGCAGAGCGCCGGCGCCCATGCGAGAGGAGAGGTTTGTGCTGACGATGGTGTTGACATAATCAATTCCTTGGTCGAGCGAGCGGGCGGGGAGGAGCTTAAGCACGCTTTTGAAGCCTTGGTTTTTCCAGTTGATGTGGAAATCGTAATCAAAACCGAGGCCAAAGAGGCCGACGAGGCTGGTGAGGAGCTGAAGCACAGCACCAAAGGCCACGCCGAGGGCGACGCCCATGATACCGCCTTCAAAGAGGGTGTGCCCGAAAAGATGGATGCCGTCGGTGAAAACTGTGATACCGACGAGGATACCGACGTTATAGAGGGCGGGCGCGAGAGCGTAAAAGACAAAGCGGCCGAGGGCTTGTTGGATAGAAGAGAGGACGGTGGAGATGCTGAAGAGGAAAGGGTTGATGGCGATGACGCGCATCATGTTGATCGCGAGGATTGTCCCGGATTCGTCGAGGCCGGGGCCGACGATATAGCGAACGAGCGGGTCGGCAAAAACCATGATGAGGATGCTGGCGATTAAAGTGACAAGCGCCATGAGATTAAGCATGCTGGCGGAGAGCTCCCAGGCGGATTTTTAGTTGCCTTTCATGAGACGCTCGTTGAAGAC
>CAYUIH010000029.1:0-6799 GCA_964444775.1 uncultured Candidatus Saccharibacteria bacterium | reverse complement strand
TAGATATGATAGGGGTGCTAGTATGAAAATAAATATTAGGACATATAAAACTAGTGATAAAGATTCTTTAAATATATTACTTAGAGAAGTATATGATTTAGAGAAAAAAGAAAATACTACTAATAACATAGAAATAGTTGCAGAGTATAATAATCAAATAATAGGTTATTTAACTATTAATAAATTATATGATAGTGTTAGAAACATTAATTATGCGTTCTTAAATTATGTATGTGTACAAAAAGAATATAGAAATAATGGTATTGCTTCTAATATGTTAGAGTATGTATTTAATATATGTAAAAAGATAAATATATCGTATATAGAACTTACATCTAATGATAGAAGAATAGAAGCACAACATTTATATGAGAATAGGGGGTTTTCTATTAGAGAAACTAATGTGTTTAGAAAGGAGATATTATGATAATAGATATCATTAATAAGAAAAGATTAGGACAGGAACTTAGTTATAAGGAACTAGATTACTTTTTTAATGGATATTTAAATGGTAAAGTTAAAGATTATCAAATGTCTAGTTTATTAATGGCCATATGCATTAATGGGATGACTGTCGAAGAAATATATGCGCTTACTAAAATATTTGTAGATAGTGGAGATATATTAGATTTAAGCTTCATGCCAGGAGTAAAAGTTGATAAACATTCTACTGGAGGGGTAGGAGATAAAACTACATTAGTAGTTGCGCCAATAGTATCTGCCTTAGATATTCCAATTATTAAGATGAGTGGTAGAGGACTTGGTTTTACTGGAGGAACAATTGATAAATTAGAAAGTATTCCTGGATATAACACATCTTTAACAGATGAGGAAATAATAAAACAGGCTAAAGATATTGGAATAGTTCTAACAGGACAAACTGCTACTTTAGTGCCTATGGATAAAATGGTTTATGCATTAAGAGACGTGACAGGAACAGTTTCTTCTGTACCTTTAATTGCTGTTAGTACAATGAGTAAAAAAATAGCTAGTGGTGCAGATAAAATAGTTATGGATATTAAAGTGGGGAAAGGAGCTTTGCTACACACAAAAAAAGAAGCACAAAAACTTAGTGAATTAATGAAGAAAATTGGAAGTTTTTATAATAGAGAAGTAGAAACTATTATAAGTGATATGAATAATCCTCTAGGAACTAATATTGGTAATAGTCTAGAAGTTTTAGAAGCAATAGAATTATTAAAAGGAAATATTAAAGATGGTAATTTTCATGATTTATGCTTAAAGCTATGTAGTGAAATTATAAGTATGGCCAAAGATATATCAAAAGAGAAAGCTTTAGAAATGTCAAAATCTGCTATTATGGATGGATCTGCATATAAGAAATTCAAAGAATTTTTTAAGGCTCAAGGAGGTAATCTTTCTAAAATAAAAGTAAGTAAAAAAACAAAACAAATAAGATCTAATAAAAAAGGGACTTTAGAAAAAATAAATGCCTTTGAATTAGGTGAAATTTCAGTAGGGTTAGGAGCTGGTCGTATAGAAAAATGTATTTTTTGGACTTTTTGCCGGATTTGGCAAATTTTTCTTCCTCGGCTGGAGCCTCAACAGCTTCGGGGGCTTCTGCGGCTTGAGTAGTTTCGACGACTTTTTCGTCTTGAAGATTTTCGGCAGTTTCTGCCATGATGGAATCCTTTCTGTGGTGATAGCGAGCCGGGGTTATAGACGGCTCTCCCAACCTTGATTTAATATGGGCTAATTATAACAAATTTCTAGGATTTTGGCAAGAAAAAGGGTCGCACGAGGCGACCCGGTGGTTATTTGTGGAGATTTTTGCGATGAATTGTGACGGTTTGGGCATAAATAGAGTATTCGCCGCAGAAGAGAAGAATAGGGACAGTAACGGCAAGGGTAAAAGCGAAACGCAGGTCGATGTAGCTAAAGAAAAAGCTCAACCAGATAAAGAGTTCGGCGATGGCGCTCCAGATAGCCCAGCTAGTGATAAGGCCGGTGAATTCGGAGTCGATGATAGAAGCCTTGTCGAACTTGTTTAATTCATCTCCCATAGAGACCTCCTAAAGAACAAAACTCTGCGTGATAAGCAGGTCTCTTTATTATAGCACAAAAATACCCCTTTTGTCAAGGGGTATTTCGCTTTTGTTTGCGGAGCGGTCAAGTACTTAGTCGACGACTTCGACGCCCATAGAGCGGGCAGTCCCGGCGACGACTTTAACGGCGCCTTCGAGGTCGATAGCGTTCATCTGAGCCATCTTTTTCTGGGCGATTTCTTCGAGCTGAGCGCGGGTAATCTTGCCAACCTTTTCGGTGTTCGGGCGGCCAGAACCCTTTTCGAGCTTGATAGCCTCGCGAATGAGATCGTCTACCGGCTGACCGAGACAGACCCAGTCGAACGTGCGGTCTTCGTAGACCTTAATGTGGACGATAACGTTTTTACCCATGAATTCTTTGGTGGCTTCGTTGAAGGGGTTGATGAAATCCATCATGTTTAAGCCCCATTGACCGAGGGTGGAACCGACCGGAGGGCCGGCGGTAGCCTTACCACCTGGGATACGTAACTTGAGGTTACCGATAACCTGTTTATTTGCCATAATATATCCTTCGGATTGGGGAGGGAACACATTTCCCTCCCCAACTTTCCTTTTGATTAATATCTTTAACTAAAAAGTGCGATTTTTAGTTAAAAATTATTTACTAATTAGTGCGTAACAGTAGTTATTATACCAAAAAGATTAAAGTTTGGCAACTTGGAGCGCATCGAGCTCGACGGGCGTTTCGCGACCAAACATGGAGACCATGACTTTAAGCTTACCCTTGGTGCCGTCGATTTCTGAGATGGAGCCGTCTAAGCCTTTGAATGGTCCATCGGTGATGGAGACGAATTCGCCAACTTCGTAGTTGACGGAGAATTTTGGATCTTCTACGCCCATGCGCTTTTTGATTTTGGCGATTTCTTTTTCGGAAACAGGGGTGGGCTGAGTGCCGTTGCCGATAAAGCCGGTGACGCCAGGGGTGTTGCGGATAATATACCAAGTTTCGTCGGAAAGTTTCATCTCGACGAGGACATAACCCTGGAAAATCTTTTTGTCGACGATTTTGCGCTTGCCGTTTTTAATTTCGATTTGCTTTTCCTTCGGGACGATAGCATCGAAAATTTTGTCGGCGAAGGCGACGGAATCGACGCGCTGGCGAATAGAGTCGGCTACTTTGTCTTCGTAGCCGCCGTAGGTGGAAATTGCGTACCACGCGCGGGTGTCATCATAACGGTTGACTGCCATATTATTTTATCTCTCCTTTACTTTAAAATTAAACTAAATAACCAATCAAACAAGAGGTCGAGGGCGACGAGGAAGGCGGTGAACAGAAGGGTGTAGACGAAGACGGCGAGGACAAGCTTCCAGGTTAATTTTCTGTTGGGCCAGCGAACTTGGCGCAGTTCGCGCCAGGACTCTTTAAGATAGCGGCCGAGGGCGATAAAGGGGCGGAAGAGAATAAAGGGCTTCTTTCCCTTGCCGGTTTTTTCTTGAAGCGCGGCTTTTTCGGCCTTTTTCTGAGCTTTTTCGACTTGACGGGCGGCGACAAGGACTTTTTTATCTACCTTGTCTTCGCTAGAGTTTTTAAGCAGCTCGGCGGTTTTAGGGTTTTTAAATTTGTTTTTGTCTTTTTTGGACTTTTTGGCGGGCTTTTTGTCAGATGAAGAATGTGATTCTCCTGCCTTGATGCGCGTAATGTTGGCCATACATTCCTTTCTAAAAAAATTAGTCTGTTTCCAGACTGTCAAGTAGATTATAGCACGTCAAGGCGCTAGAGTAAAGAGTTTTATACTCCGGGAGAGAAGGATTTGAGTTTCTGGCGGTGGGATTTATAGTGGGGATCATGGGAGGCAACTTCAGCCCAGAAGGCCTCGGAGTGATCCATGTGGTGGAGATGGGCGAGCTCGTGGAGAATGACATAGTCGCGCAAGGTTTCGGGGACGTTCATGAGGCCGATATTGAGCGAAATAGTTTGGTTAGAGGAACAAGAACCCCAGCGGGTGTTGGCGTGGGAGAGGCGACATTTTTGATAGCTATAGCCATAGAGCTTGGCGTAATAATCGAGGCGGTAGGGGAGGTATTCCTTGGCTTTTTTGGCGAGGATTTTTTTCTTGGCGTCGCGGGCGCGCTGAGTCTTAGGATTTTGGACAGGGAGCTTTTCGCGGATAATGGCGCGGTTGCGCTCGAGAAAACGTTTGATAAGGTAGTCGGAAGAGTGTCTGGGAACGGACATCTGGAGCCGGCCAGAGGTGGAAATGGAAAATTTGATGCCCGTGCTAAGGGGATTTTTGCGGACTAAAACTTCACCAAATTCGGGGTCGGTTAAAATCATAAATTTCTCTGTTATTTAGGGTTTTAAGTGCAAAAATGTCGGAAGTTCTGCCCGCGCTTAAAACTAGGCGATTAGGCGAGCTGAGTGAGGGTGTGGCGGAGTTGAGTCTCGAAGGTGTGCTTGCCGGAGAGGACAATAGGGGCCTCAATCTCAGAGGGGGCTTCCATGTTTTCGATGCGGGACTCGTATTCTTGCTTAGCCTTGGCAGCGGAACGGTTTTTAAGGCGGAGACGCTGGCGAATAGTGGCGACATCGGTTTGAATCCAGACGAGGCTAGGGTTGTAGCCACAGCGACGGAGGACATTGCGGACTTCAGTCCGTTCCCTCTCGGTGTCGAGAATCCCCTCGATGACGAGGGTGACGTTGGTGCGGGCGAGCTGTTCGAGAATGAAAAGGGTCATTTTTCGATCTAAATTGTTGTCTTTTTCCAGTTCCCCGAGATCGAAAAACGCGGAGTGGAACTTTTTAGCGAAGCGTTCAGCAAACGTGGACTTCCCGCTGGCGGGGGCGCCAAATACTAAAATCGCTCTTGGTTGTACCTTATTACCTTCCATATTGCCTCTATTTTACCACATTTTTCTCAGAAACAAGCACTTTTAAAATAAATAATCCAAATAATCTTTAAGCATACGAGTTCCGGAGATGACGGGAAGGAAGGCGGAGAGCTGTTTTTTAGTCCAGAACTCAAGCTCAAAATCATTTTCCCAGGCGCTTGCAGCGTCTTCCATTTTTTCGTAGATAGAGGCAAGCTCTTCGGCTTCGGTGTTTCCTTCGACGGAAAGATAGCTGTCGCGCGGACCGTCGGCTACGCCGCCGTCGTGAGTGGAGACGAGTAAGCAAAGGTTCCCGACGTCTTTCATCCAGCTGGTGCCACAAGCCTCAAGGCCGACGATGGGGATATTAACAGAGACGTTTGAGCCAACAGAGAGAGCGCGAGCGAGCTCTTCGTCGTAATCGGGGATATAATGGACATGGTCTTTAAGATATTCGTCATGCGAGATAATATCTAGGACGTTGTTAAGGCGAGACATCATACGATGATCGCCGGCGTGGACGCGGCCGGTGAGGATATAATCGGCGTGATGGCCTTCGAGGATGGCGCGAAGTTTTTTCGGGTCGGAGAAGGGTAGCCAAGGGCGCTTATAATCAACGAAGCGACGCTTAAAGTCGAAAATTATATTACCATCTGCATAATTTAGAATCTTCCCGTTGTGGTCGGGGCGGTGAGCAAGGACTTGGTTGAGGAAATGGCGGCCGCGACGTTTAATCTCGCGGATTTGGGCAGAATCGATTCCGGCGACTTGAGTGAGATAATTTTCGGTGGGGAGGTTAAACTTATCGAGGATTTTAGAGTTTTGATAAAACTCGACTGTGTCGGGGAGAATCCAGTAATTTATATCTATACCATTGGTGATGGCGCGGAATTTAACTTTTTCGCCGGACAGATCACGATAGTTGGCGACGCGGGCATGGAGCTTAGAGACGCCGCTTCTTAGCTCGGCGATTTCGATGGTGACGGAGGAGAGGCGGATACGGCCATCTTCAAACTTGTCTTTGAGCCACTTTTTGACGGCGCGCGACTTTAAGTTCGGGAAGACAAAGCGCTCGAATTGATCTAGAGAGAAGCTAGCCTCGGCGGCCTGGACGAGGGTGTGGTTGGTGTATAAAGTATGTTTTCTGGTGTAGACGACGGCTTCGTAAAAATCCATGCCGGAGCTGGCGAGCTCGTCGAGGCGGGCGAGGGCGGCGAAGAAAGTCGCGACTTCGTTGAGCTGCATGATGGCGGGCTTAAGACCGGCGAGTTTTAAAGCTTGATAGCCGCCAAAGCCAAGAGAGACTTCTTGATATAAGCGGTGATCTCCGCAGGAGTCGCCAGAGTAGAGTTCGCCAAAGTTGGGCTCGGTGATGGCGAGAATACGGGTGGAGCCAAATTCTTTCACGACGACGTCGAGACGGCAAAGACCGCCGTTGGCGCGGATATTGACGGAATCGAGAAATTCAAAGCCAAAATCGCGATAATCGACAGGGGTAGACTCGTCGTAGCTAACGCCGTCTTTAAAACGCTGATGGAGCTCGCGCGGGTAGAAAGGGGTGATAAGGGTGAGCGGGACATTCATCGCTTCGGCGACGCGACGAGTGTCGGCCGCGAGAATCCCTAGGCCGCCGCCGCCGCGGATACCGTTTTCTTGATCGTAAAGCTCGATAGTCCAATAGGTATAAGGACGATCTTCAGAGAGGGATTTGGTTAGGTTTTTTCGATTAATCGCGGCGTAAAATTCGTCAACGTCTTCTATGCTTTCTAAAGTATGCCTCGGGGTAAAATTCATGTTTCTATTTTAGCATAAACATTTTGGATTTTGAAGATTTTTGACAATAAAAAAACCGGATAATTTCTTGGCTGGTAGATTCGGGAAAACTCCTCGTTTCACTCGGAGAAATCGCTTCGCGATTGCGAACC
>CAYUIH010000028.1:0-6942 GCA_964444775.1 uncultured Candidatus Saccharibacteria bacterium | reverse complement strand
GTAGCGGCCAAGTCTCCTACTTAGGTTCGGAAGGGAATTATTGGCTATCGAACGTCCATATAGATCAAGGTCTTAGGACCGCATTAGACGCGCTTCCTGGCGGGGGCTACGCTAACACTCAAGCCGGACACGGGTGGGCGCCAACGTGGAGCCTCTCCATTCGCTGCGCTCTCACTAATTCGATATATGACCCGGGCACTAGCGACACTTACACCATCGAGTTTAATAAAAACGCCGCCGACGCTTCCGGGACGATGAGCAATCTCGCTGGCCTCAGCACTACAGGCAACGTCACGCTCCCAGAAAACGCGTTCTCTCGCCCCGATTATCACTTTGGCGGCTGGACGTTCACTTCCGACAACTCTGGCACGGTCTTCGATCAGCTAAAGACCTATTCTGCCACCGACCTCGGCAGCCCAAGCGACGGCGACACGATTACCCTCTATACCCGCTGGTTAGACAACACCTATGAGCTTCGCCTCTATAAAAACGACGGCCCTAGCTCGCTCACCTATCTCGCCGCCACGCTTAAGATGTCTCAGCTCTATACTCTCTCCGCTCTCTTCTCCCGCACTGGCTATACTCTAAAGGGCTGGAATACTTCCGCCGACGGCTCCGGCACGCATTACGACGTCAACGCCGTTGTTTCTCGCCTCGGCACTTATCATGGCGATTCTGTCTCTCTCTACGCTGAGTGGGAAGGTAGCGGCGAAGAGCCCGAGCCCGAAGAGCCCGAAGGCGAGTATTATTGGGTTTCCTTCTTCAAAAACGACGGGACGGATACTCACTTTATGCAGCGCCACACCCGCGACCACACCAAAAACCTCGAGAAAAACCCTTATGCTCGCGCTGGCTATACCTTCAAAGGCTGGGTCGACGACGACGGCACGACCTATGTCGACGAACAGCCAGTCACCAATCTCGCAGAGAAAAACGAAGTTTATGCGCTCTATGCCATCTGGGAAGAAACCGCCGGCCCCTCCACGCCCGAGCCCGACAAAAACATCTACTGGATTCTCTATTTCAAGAACGATAAGACCGACACTCACACCGTCCAAAAGGCCTCCATGGGCGCCCCCGCCACGCTCAAGGATGAAGACGAGTTTTCTCGCGACGATTACACCTTTAAAGAATGGAACACCGAACCCGACGGCTCTGGCACTAGCTACCGTCCGCTCCAGTCGGTTAATTTCCAGGCCATCACTCCTCCGATTGAAGAAAACAAAGAAATCACCCTCTACGCTATCTGGACTCCGAAGACCTACACAATCAGATTTGACGCTAACGGTGGCTCTGGCTCTATGGCCAACCAATCCATCCCCCGCAACACCGCCACCACGCTCTCGCTCAACGCCTTCACCCGCTCTGGCTACCGCTTCCTAAAATGGAACACTAAGGCCGACGGCTCTGGCACTAGTGTCCTCGACGGCGCTAAGGTCAACAACCTCGCCGCGGCCGGCAATACCCTCACGCTCTATGCCCAGTGGAAGAGCTCCGCCACTCCAGACGAACCCGACGAAGGTTCCTACACTGTCTCCTTCGATAAGAATGCCGCCGCTGCTACCGGCTCTATGGCCGACCAAACCATCCTCCGCGACACCTACGTCTCTCTCTCCCCGAACCAGTTTAGGCTCGCCGATCACCACTTTACTCACTGGAACGAAGCCTCCAACGATTCTGGCCGGTCTTATGACGACGAAGTGTCGGTTTATAACCTCGCTGAGGAGGGCGAGACTAAAACCCTCTATGCTCAGTGGAAACAAGACGAGTTTTATGTGGTCTTTATGCCAAACGGCGCCCCGGGCGAAGAGCCTCAAGTCCAGGCCATTCCGCGCTCTACCCCAACCGCGCTCGATAAAAACACCTTTAGATATTCCGGCTATAAGTTCGTCGACTGGCTAGCCGACGACGACACGCATTACGCCGACGAAGAAGTCGTCACTAACCTTATCGATGCCGACTATACCTTCCCGCTTTATGCCCAGTGGAGCGACTTCGCCGAAACCTGCCAAGATCTCGGCGTTCCCGCCATGCAACGTTGGGTCAACACTAAGCTCGCCAAAACTGGCGACTCCGCCACTCTCTGCGATTCTCGCGACCTTCAGTCCTACACTGTCGCCAAACTCGCCGACGGTAACATCTGGATGATTGACAACCTTAATCTCGGCGCTATCGACCTTGAGACCGACCTCGTCCCCACCAACACCAACTTCTCCAGCTCAAACTCTCTTTCCGCCGCTACATTCAATGGCTTCCGCTACAGTGGCGTTGCCGGCATCTCTCCCTCTGGCGCAATCTATCAAAACCTTGCCGGCAGCGACAGTGTCTCCGGTTCTAAGTTCGGCACCGCTTACACCTTCCCGGTTGCTTCTGGCGGCACCTGCGACGCAATGTTTAACTGCGCCTCCAGCAACATCGATGACCTCTGCCCGGCCGGTTGGCGTCTCCCGACCGGCGGTTCCAGCGGAGAAATCAAAGCCCTTTATGACAAATACAATTCCTTCGCTCTCATGCGCGCTCCTGTCGCGAGTGGCGGTGCCGCCTTCGCTACTTCTTCCACGCCATATTACTGGACGTCTTCTCGCGCCGGTACTAACACTTGGCTAATCCTCGACTTCAGCAGCTCGTCTGTCAACGTATCTAAAAGCACTAACAATGCCTTCCTTGGCGGCGCGATGCGTTGCGTAATGATCGACCCGACTTATTATGAGCTCGGCACCACCTACCATATCGTTTTCATGAAAAACGACGGGACCGACACTCACACCGTCCAAGAAGTTGGCCGCGACACTAAAGTTAATCTCGACCCGAACCCGTTTAGCTTCACCGGCTATGAATTCGTCGGCTGGAACACCAAGCCCAACGGCAGTGGCACCTCCTTTAGTGACGGAGAAGAAGTCGAGAACCTCGCCGAACCCGACGAAGCCGCTATCCTCTACGCCCAGTGGAAGAAGCCGGGAGCTATAGAAGACGATAATCCTTGTATCGATCTCGGCGTCCCGACCATGCAACGCTGGATCAACACCAAGCTCGCCAAAGCCGGCGACTCCATCACCCTCTGCGACTCTCGCGACGCTAAAACATATACAGTCACCCGCCTCCCGGACGATAACGTCTATATGACTCAAAACCTCCGTTTCACCGGCACGGTCACCGGCGCCGACGACAAAACCAACTACACTGGCGACGAATTTGACGTTTGTGCTGGAGATTTAGCCCTAGGCAACAGCTATACCGAGGCCTACTGTCATACCGGCGTCGATAACAACGACGATCCGACCGTTTGGTATAACTACGCCGCTGCTTCTGCTGGTACTGTTGTCGGAGATTCAAAGACATCCAACGCTACTTCCAACATCTGTCCTTCCGGATGGACCCTCCCTATGATAAGTTCTGGACAACCATCTTTCAGCGTAGCTTTCGAAGAGTACTTCAACCCAGTTGCAGGTGGCTACTATTTAACGGGCGGGCTCCTCAACACGGATTATGGTTTTTGGTGGTCAATCTATTCCGGAGGTGACTACAATAAGCGTAATGTGTTCCAATTCCGAACGCATATCGGTGGTGCCACAGATAGTGGAATGAAATTAAATACTCAATTCAGAAGAGCTGGCTTATACGTTCGTTGTACTATGATCGATCCAACCTACTATCCTACCGACGAGGGCGATTACTATTATATCGTCTTCATGAAAAACGACGATACCGACACTCACACCGTTCAAAAGATGATTCTTGGCGCCTCCGCCACACTCAACGCTAACTCGTTCTCTCGCGAAAATTACGTCTTTAGCGGCTGGAACACCGAGCCCGACGGCTCCGGCGAGAGCTTCTCCGACCGCGCCACTATCAGTCGCAATCTCGCCGGCAAAGACGAAGCCTTTATCCTCTATGCTCAGTGGACGCCAAAGACCTACACCATTAAGTTCGACAAAAACGGCGGCGTGGGCATTATGCCTAACCAAGTTGTCGAGCTTAACACTCCCACCACTCTCTCTCCGAACATCTTCACTCGCTCTGGCTACCGCTTCCTAAAATGGAACACTAAGGCCGACGGCTCCGGCGCTAACCTCGCCGACGGCGCCAGCATCAACAATCTCGCCACCGCTGGTGACACCCTCACGCTCTATGCCCAGTGGAAGACCGGGCCGGAAGAACCAGAAGAACCCGAATTGCCGGAGATTCAGACTTGTTCCGATGGCACCCCCGCCATGCAAAGCTGGATTAACACTGTACTTGTCAATTCAGGTGATTCGACCAGCCTTTGCGACAATCGCGATAACCAAATCTACACCGTTGCCAAGCTAAAAGATGGTAATATTTGGGCAATCGATAACCTTAATCTCGGAGCGGTCTCCCTAACGACGAATCTTACTAGCGAAAACTCAAATCTCGCCACTACAATCTCCGCCGCCACCTTCAATAGTTGGCGCAAGACTACCTTCTCTAGCGAAGACAATAACGGAGAATATCGAATTATCTCCGGCTCGGATTCCGTGTCCGGAACCATCTATGGCGCCAGCTACAACTACTATGCCGCTACCGGTGGCGCCAGCCACAGCTCTAATAAGGCCACCAACGATATCTGTCCAAAGGGCTGGCGATTGCCTACTAGCAATGAGTTTCTTGCACTAGTTGGCGAATACGGCTATACCGGCTCCAACAATACTCAGGTAAGCAAAAAACTACACAACCCAGTTTCTATCGATGGGGCCGCCTTTGCGCTTGCTGGGCATACTAACGCATCGCTATCGTATGGTTCTTACGATACCAACCTAGGCAGAGAAGGTGTTTACTGGTCTTCAGATGCTATCGGTGGCACAACGACTCCGCTTGCATATTTCTTCGACTATGCCTTTGATAGTTCCGGACGCGATAGTATGTATATGAGTCCTCAAGCCTCCGGACCACGTGCAACGGGACATTCTGTCCGTTGCGTCCTCTCCGACCCAACGCTCATCAGCTTCTATACCGTCCACTTCGACGCCAATGGCGGCACCGGCACCATGGCCGACCAAACCATCCCGCGCAACTACTACGCCACTCTCTCTAAGAACGCCTTCTCTCTCGCCGACCATCACTTTATCCATTGGAACGAATCCGCTGACGATTCTGGCGCGGCTTATGTCGACGAAGCTTCGGTACTTAACCTCGCCAACGAGGGCGAGTCTAAGACTCTCTATGCTCAGTGGGCGCCAGATCAGTATTATATCGTCTTTATGCCTAACGGTGTCGACGCCGAGCCTCAAGTCCAAACTCTCGAGCGCGGCAAGACAGAAACTCTCGCCGATGTCTCCTTCTCTCGCTCGGGCTACGACCTAATCGGCTGGAACACCAAGACTGACGGCACCGGCGACGGCTACGACCTACGCGCTAGCGTCTATAACCTCGCCGAAACCGATATTACCCTCCCGCTCTACGCTCAATGGTGGGACGAAGATGCCGACCGCGCCTGCTCCAGCACCGGCTTTAAGGCTATGCAAAACTGGGTTAACACCCTCGGCGTGGGCGAGTCTACCACCCTCTGCGACGCACGCGACAAAAACATCTATAGCGTCACCCGCCTCTCTGATGGCAACGTTTGGATGACCCAAAACCTCCGGATTACCCACAGCATCGGCCTAGCCGACTGGCACATCTCTAAATACGGCTCCAACTTCAACCACGTTGACAGTTGGTGGGCTAACGAAATCGAGCTCAAAGGCCCTTCCGGCGGCAATGATGCCATGCACTCGGGGGCTCATCTTGCCGACACCGACGACGTCACCGCCAGCGGCGTCTCGGCCGACCGTTTGGGCGCTTGGTATAACTTCTGTTCGGCTAGCGCCGGCAGCAACGGCGGCTGCCTCGGCTCGACCGGCTTCTATACCCAAGGCACGGGCGTCGTAACCGGCGACATCTGCCCCACCGGCTGGCGTCTCCCGCTCGAGTCCGATGCCTCTAGTGTCGAGTCTAATCTTACACTATTTAATCCTCTCTACGCCGGGATTTACATTTCAGACGTCGCCCATAGTGGCTACGGCCAGCTAGCTGGCGCTGGTACTTTAAGCCAGTGGTGGTTGGCCAACACTAACCATCTCGACGAGCACGGCGTAGCTTCCACCTGGGAGTTCCAATCTGGGCTAGACTATAGAGACGGAAAATCAACCAACCAAGCCATTTTCGAGAACTACGGCCTCTCCGTCCGCTGTATCCTCCGCGACCCGGGCGAGTTCCCGCCGGTCGATCCCGAACCCGAACCAGATAGCACCTACACAGTTAAGTTCGACGCTAACGGCGGCTCTGGCGTCATGTCCGACCAAACTATCGCCCGCGGCGTCCACACTGCGCTCTCCAGTAATCTCTTCGTCGCCCCGGCCGGCTATCATTTCGGCGGCTGGAACACTGAGTCCGACGGCTCCGGCACAAGCTTCGACGACGGCGGCGACGCCTATGACCTCGCCGAGAAGGACGAGAGCATTACTCTCTACGCTCAGTGGATTCTAGACGAATACTATATCGTCTTCCTCCCCAACAACGGCTCTGCCGACGTTTGGGTCCAACACGTCCCAGTCGGCACTAAGGTTAATCTCGACCTTAACAGTTTCGAATATAAGGGCTGGGCCTTTAGCCACTGGAACACCGAGCCCGACGGCTCTGGCGACCTCACCTTTGAAGACGGGGCAGAAGTCGATAGCCTCGCCGAGGTTTATGAATATATCGTGCTCTTTGCTCAATGGTCGCGCGGTTGGGGCGAAGAAGGCCCGCAATCAACGAGTTGCGACGGCTCCGGCCTCGCGGTGATGCAACGCTGGAACGGCAAGATCGCCAACGTCGGCAACACCGCTAAGCTTTGCGATGATCGAGATGGCAAGGTTTATACTGTAGCTAAGCTCGCCGACGAACGTATTTGGATGACAGAAAACCTCAAGCTCGACTTCTCTGCCCCCAACACGATTATCA
>CAYUIH010000027.1:0-7139 GCA_964444775.1 uncultured Candidatus Saccharibacteria bacterium | reverse complement strand
CGCTAATGCTCGGCAGCAGCCTCCGCACCCTCCGACGAAAGAACATTCGCCTCGCCGCCCTTTTCCTCTTCGGGTTCTTTTTCTATCCCTTCTTCCGGTTCGGGTTGAGGCGACTCGAAATAATACCAGGCGAGGGAGGGCGAGGAGGGGCCGGAAGGCTTGTAGAGCTTGGATTTCTGAGCGAAGGATTCGGCGGGAGTGTCGGAGACTGTCTTAGGAAATTCAAGAGTAGGAGCATCTTCGGTGGCAGCGAAGGCGGCGCGGGCGTGGAATAGCCCGGTGAGGTGATAGCTGCCGAGACCGACGAGCGCACCAAAGGAAAAGGCTAAAATAGATTTAGTAATTACCTCAAAAGTAAGTTTTCTTCTTCTCATATAAGACTATTGTAGCGAGATGAGATAAAAATGCAATCATAAGCGCCGCTTGAGAGCTAGACGTGGCGGAGGCGTTTGCGGGCGGTTTCGATGAGTTTGGTGAGGAGATATTTGGGCTGGTTTAACACGAGGTCGTGAGCGGGGGTATATTTTAGCTCGGCGCAGCCGAAGGAGCGCTTAAATTCGGAGACGCCATAAAAACGATGATTGGTGTCGTCGGGGGCGACGATACCCCAGAGATTATAGCGGGTGATGCCGCGCTTTCTGGCTTCTTCCATAGCCTTGAGATGGAGGAGCGGGGCGGCGGAGTATTTTGTGCCGAGGTCGGACGAGACGCCGTAGTGATAGCTAGCCTCCGAACCGTAGAAAATCATAAAGTTCATAGCGAGGGTCTCACCGTCTTTTTTGGCGATATACATGATAACTTCGTCATGTTGAGCGAAGGCAGAAAATTGTTTTTCGAGGAAGGATTTAGAGAACGGGATATAATGTTGGCGCTCGGCATGGGCGAGCTCGAGTTTATAATACTCGTTAATAATAGCCGGATCTTGAGAAGTTTCTATGGTAATCTCGTTTTTGGCGGCCTTGCGGAGCTTGCGGCGGAAGCCTTGAGAAGCATGGGCTAAAATTTCTTCTTCGGACTGAGTGAGGTCGAGAACGCCGGCGTATTCAACGGAAAGGTACATCGGGGCGGGCGTGAAACCGAGGGAGCGCATGAGCTTTAGAGATTTATCGGAGAGGGGGAGCTGAGGGCGGACGCGGGCGAAGACACAGTTGGCGCGGACGGCTTCCTCGCGGAGGTCAGCAAAGACGGCTTTAACGAGCGATTTATTAGTCCAGTCGAGGATAGGGCCGCCGGCAATAGCGAGATAACGGCCGCGACGAGCGGCCTCAACGACGCCGGCATAGGCGGCGACGATAGTTCCCTGTTCGTCGAGGGCGAGTTTGCGGACGATAGAATTGCCGCGAGAGGCGTGGAATTCATAAAAATCCCAGCTTTGGAGAAAGTTAGAAGTTTGATCGGACGTGATAAAGGCGTCCCAGGTTTTTCTATCTTCGGCGGTGATAAATTGGTATTTTGACATGGCTAGAGATTCCTTTTTTTCTTGCGGGCGGTCTCGACGAGCTCGTCGAGCTTGTAGCGGAGTTTGCTCACGACAATATCTTGAGCCGGGATAAACTCGACAACTTCGCCACCAAAGCCAGTTTTGAAGGTTGTGACTCCAGAATAACGATGACGCTCGACGCCAGGAGGGGCTATCCCCCAGAGGTTAAAGCGCTCGATATGTTCGGCCTTTAAGTCGCGAATAGCGCGCCAAAGGAGGGCGTAAGCGCCGGGGAGCTTGCGGTTGAGCTCGGTTGAGGCGGCCTCGAAATACTCGGCTTCTTGGTCGTAGATCAAGATGAGACCATAGGCGACAGGCTGATTGTCTTCGGTTAAGACCTTATAGAGTTTAAGATTGTTGGGAGAGAAGGCGGTGCGTTCGGCGAGCAGCTCCTTTTTAGACGGAGGAACAAAATTTTGACGCTGGGCGGTCTCGGCCTGGACGGCGTGGAATTCTTCGAAGGCGGTCTCGGAAGAATCTTCAACCACGCGGAGGCCGAGCTTATCGGCGCGGCGGACTTCGTAGCGAGTTTGGCGACGCATGGCCATCAATAAATCTTCTTCGGACTGAGTTAAATCAAGGATAACGGTGTTTTGGGCGTGGAGATGCATCGGGGCGGGACGAAGGTCGAGCTCGGGGAGGAGCTTCGGAAGCTCCGCGATGAGTTTTTGGTTCTCGGGAGTGTTGAAGAGTTGGGGGCGGAAGCGGATAAAGACACACTTCTCCTTCTCGGCTTCTTCAAGGATAGATTTAAAGACTTGTTTAACGAGAGAATTATTAGACCAGTCGACGACGGGGCCGCCAGGGATTTCGAGATAGCGACCACGTTTGGCATCTTTGACGATACCGAGATAGAGCGCCTTGTTCTCGAAAGTGCGGACGACGAGCTTATGCCCGAGCAGGCGATTAACCTCGCCCCAGAGCGGACTCTGGAGAAAGTTGTAGGTTGGGTTTGCTTTGAGAATTGAAGACCAAGTTTCTTCCATTAGCGTACCTCATAAGTCTTGATGATTTTTCTAGCTTCGGCGACCTGGCGGGAATGATAACGATCGTGATACCAAGTGGGGAGGTTTATGACGTGGGCGGCAAAAAAGACGGCGTTAGGGCAGGACTTTTCTGGGAAGTTAACCGAGGCATAATAGCGCGCGGGGGCAACAGGAACTTCATACCAAGTTTCTTCTAGGCGGTAACCTTTAGCGCGGAGATTATTGAGACATTCGTCGCGATTCTCGACGAGAAAATGTTCGCGGAGAGGAGCGTCTTTAAGATTTTTGAGCTGGCGGAGGGCGAGGCGAGCTTGCCAGTTAGTGAGGGCGAGAGTCTCGTCGAGGGCCGTGTCGGCGGAGCGAGCTATCCACTGGCATTTAAGCAGAAACCAGAGGCGGAGCTTTTCGAGGCGGAAATAGGCCATCTCGCGGGCAGTGGCGGCGAAGAGCGGATAGTGGCGGGCGCGGAAACGGTCGCCAACGCCGGGGCGGGCGAGGGCGGATTTAGCGAAACTTTCCGGGAAGTGGAGAGATAAATCGCGGAGAATAACCGCGCCGCCGGTGATAGTGTCGATAGCCTTGCCTTTCCCGAAGGAGAGACAGGTAGCCTCGCCGACGGTGCCGATTTCTTGCTTTTTACCATCTTTCAGTTTATAAAAGCGGCCGGCGCAGTGAGCGAGATCTTCTATCAGTAGGAGATTATATTGTTGTTTGACCTCTAGAAAGCTTTCAATATCGACTGGGAGGCCGAAGGTGTTTTGGAGGATAAAGACTTTGAGCCGCTTATCCTTGGCGCAGGCGGTGGCGAGAGACTCGGCGGAATAGTTAGGCGAGCTAGGCGCGAGGTCGACAAAGACGGGGGTGAGCCCGGCGTGTTGAACCGCCTCGAGGACGGCATGGCAGGTGAAGGCGTTAAGCGCGACGTGGTCGCCTGGGCGGAGCTTTTTACAGGCGAGAAAAGACTCAAGGGCGAGGGCGAGGGCGGTGCGGCCGGAATAAACTAGCGCGGTGTTTTCGCGAGTGGCGCCATAGCGGGAGGCGAGGGCAGACTCGAGCAGCTCATGATGACGCTTGGAACCGAAGGCGAAAAGATGACGCAAGATGTCGCGGGCGCGATAGTTGGAAGCGAGGCCGAGGAAAATCATCTCTTAGGCTCCTCGTTTAAGGCCTTAACGATGGCGGCGGCGAGGCCTTCAGGGTCGCAGATATAAGGGGCGTGAGTCCAGCCGGCGTAGAAGGCGAGAGTGGAGTGGGGGAGCTGTTGATGAATCACTCTAGCCTGGCGCGGAGGAGTGATAGTGTCGTTTTCTCCCCAGATAATTGCGGTGGGAGTAGTGACCTTGTTTAGCTCGAGAGATTTATCAGAGTCGAGCATATTGGAGAGGGTGTGCTTCATGTTCTCGGGAGCGCGAGAATAGTCGGAAGCGCCGAGGAGCTTATGGGCGGCTTTACGGAGGAGAGGGAGGCGCTTAAGAGGCGCGGCAAGTTTACTAAGCCGGCGCAAGACATCGCGCTTTCTAGACGGCTCGTAGACGCCGGCGGCGTCGAGCAAGATGAGTTTCTTGAGTCTTTCTGGATTTTGAGCACAGAGGTTGAGGAGGATGCGCCCGCCGTTGCTATGGCCGAGAGCGATGGCGTTTTTAGGCAAGTTTTCGTCTGCCCAGGCGACGTAATCCTCTATAGTCCAGACTTTATCGCTGGGAGAGGTAAGGCCGGGGACGTGAAGCATTTTAGTCTTGACGCCTTGTTGTTCGAGGAGGGCGAGAGTCTTTCTCCAGGGTTCAACAGAATAAGCCCAGCCGTGAATGATATAAAGAGTTTGCATTAGTCTAGCCCGTGTTGTTTACGACGACGAACGGCGGCCGGCTCGCGACGACAGAGCTGGGTGGCGTCCGCAGGATTTTCTAGGAGTTGTTCGATAATCCACTCGAGATATTGAGAACCCTTGAAGATTAAGGTTTCGCTACCCGTGGTGTGCTTTTTAATATAGGCGAGAGCCTTTTTAGGGTCGAGCGTGGTTTTAGGGGAGAAGCCGAGCTGTTTGAGGCGCGGAGCGGTGTAAGCCTTGGTGCGGCGGCCGACAAGAATAATTTCTTCGGGGCGGACGGCGGCGATTAAATCGGCGAGATGTTTGTGTTCTTCGCCTTCGATTTCTCCTTGTTCAACGATGTCGCCAATAACGAGCCATTTATGAGAGGCGTGGAGGGACTTAGCCATCTCTAAGATGGACTGCATAGAGATAAGATGGGCGTTATAGCTAGAGTCGATAAGCTTTAAGCCGTTTTTGCCCTCGAAGAAGCTAGAGCGGCCGGGCGGGAGCGGCATATTAGTAAAATCGGTTTTAAGGGGGATTTTGAGGTATTTCATGAGGTCTTTAAGCATGAGGAGCTGAATCGAGAGGTCGCGCGGCTGGGGGGAGGCGAAGTGGAAGGTGGTGTTCATAGTGCCGAAATCGGTGCGGGTGGGGTAGACGATATATTTAATGATGTCGGACTTATGGAACTCGGAGACGCGGGCTTTAATATCCTTAGTGGCGGAGCGCATATATTCGTTATTACCGTCGATAAAGACGAGGCATTTAGTGTTTTCTGGGAGCTTGGCGAATTCGTCGGTGATGGCGGCGTCGAGGGAGGCGAACTTTCCCTCCTTTACTTCTTGCTCGAACTGGATAGCGTGGGAACGGCCGAGGGAAATCCACAGAGTGATCTCGGGCTGGAGCCACTCGGCGAGAAAGCGAGCCTCGCGCGGGCGCTCGGCATCGATTTCGACGACGTAAAAGGGCTCTTTATGCGTATAAAAGAGGGCGCGGAGGGGAGCGGCAAGAGCGAGATAGAGCCAGCGGAGTTTGGAACCCTTGATGCCTTTAAGGCCGAGAATATCGAAGGAAACGCCGAAGGCAGAGTTGGCATCGTGAGAATAGTGTGCTTGTTTTTCTAGCTCAAACTCGACGAGATGGAGCATGGTGGTTTTACCGGCGGAGCCGGTGATAGCGATAATGCGCGGAGACCAGCGTTTAAGAGAGAAATTGGCAAAAAAACGGAAATAGCGGGCTACCAGAAAATAAAAACGCTTCTTCAAACGCGCGGTTTTAGTCATAGAACTATTATAACAAAAAACTTGCCTTTCCGGCAAGTTTTTATAATTTACATGCGGATTTCGGCGTCGACGCCAGCCGGGAGAGCGAGGTTTTGGAGGCTCTCGATGGTTTTAGGGGTGGCGTTAGAGATGTCGATGAGGCGCTTGTGGACTTTCATCTCGAAAGCTTCGCCGCCAGTCTTGTAGACGTGTGGGGACTTAACGACGGTGAAGGTGGAGCGCTTAGTCGGCAGAGGCACGGGGCCTGAGACGGTGGCGCCGGTGCGGAGAGCGGTGTCGACGATGTGTTTGGCGCTCTGATCGATCACGCGGTGATCATAAGCCTTGAGGCGGATGCTGATTTTAAGGCCTTCATCCTTGACGGATTTCTCAGTCATGTGGTTTTCCTTTCTTCTCCGTAACCTCAGAGACTAGAGTTCTCGGAGAAAGATGGTTATTATTGATAGTAGAGATATTATAGCTTATTTAGAGTAAATTGGCAAGCGGGGCTATTTGTCCCAGTCGAAACCTTCGCCGAAGTGGCCGTAGCGTGCGGTGGCTTCGTAGATTGGGCGGCGGAGGTTGAGGTATTTAATGATGCCGTTTGGGGTTAAATCGTAGCCTTTGATAACTTCGGGCTGGCCGTCGACGATAACCGTAGCCTCGAGCGGCTCGGCAACGCCGATAGCATAGGCGAGGCGCACGAAAACTTCGTGGGCGCCGCGTTTTTTAAGATAATCGACGGCGACACGGCGTGCCATGTAGGCGGCAGAACGGTCGACCTTGGACGGATCCTTGCCCGAGAAACAACCACCGCCGATAGGGATGCGCGGGCCGTAGTTATCGACAACGAGCTTGCGGCCGGTTAGGCCAGTGTCCGCCTCAAAACCGCCCTGAGACCAGTCGCCAGACGGGTTAAGGTGGAGCTTGGCGGTTTCGTTTAGGCCGTTTTGGGAGATAAATTCTTTAACGAGCTTCTCGAGCTCTTCTTTCGGGACGTTTTGGAAGGAGGCGACGACGGAATCGAGTCTTCCCTCTGGGTCGAGCGTGACTTGGGTCTTGCCATCGAAGGGGTGTTTTTCGTAAATAAATTGGTTAAGCCGGCGGGAGAGAACGACTTCGCGCGGGAGCAGCTCGGGAGTCTCGTCGGTGGCGTAGCCGATCATAATGCCTTGGTCGCCAGCGCCGCCGGTGTCGACGCCTTGAGCGATTTCGGGAGATTGTTTGACAATCTTCGTATGAACTTCCATGTCGTCGCCAGCGATGCGGTGGACGATTTTTTCAATGTCGATATCCTTGGCGGTGGAAGTGATTTCGCCGGTGACAAAGACGACGCCGTGGCCGCCACAGGTCTCAGCTGCAACGCGAGCGGCTGGGTCCTCGGCAAAATAGGCATCGAGAATAGCGTCGGAGATTTGGTCGCAGAGTTTGTCTGGGTGTTTAGGCGAGACGCTCTCGGCGGTGCGATAAAAATTAGTATCGTTCATAAAAGATTCCTGTTTAGAAGGTTGATAAGAAAATGTGGTCATATATATTATATATCATATATATGGTTTAGGCGAGGGTTGACATTTTTAGAGTTTAGGGCGTTTCATTTT
>CAYUIH010000026.1:679-7423 GCA_964444775.1 uncultured Candidatus Saccharibacteria bacterium | reverse complement strand
TGTGCAGCTAGAGCCAGTGGTTTCGCAGGCGTCGGTGGTGGCGAAGGAGGCGCCGTTGCCATCGAAGGTAGCGACAAAGCGGCGCGAGACCGGGGTGGGGGTAGGGGTGGGGGTGGGAGTGGGCGTAGGGGTCGGAGTAGGGGTAGGGGTAGGGGTAGGGGTAGGGGTAGGGGTAGAGCCGCCAGAAGAAGAGTCGCCACCGCTGGAGTCACCAGAGGAGCTACCGCCGCTAGAACTACTGCCGGAAGCCCCGCCGGAGGTGCTCCCGGACTTGCTAGAGTCGCCGCCCTTGCTGGTTTATGGGATAGTTTCTTCTGCGCCGAAGGAAACGCGAAGGGTCTTCTTGGCGACGTTGCCGGCGCGGTCAGTCGCCTTGACTGTGTAGTCGCCAGCTTCTTTAACGACTATCTCAGGGGTGGTGTCGCCCGTGTTCCATTCGTAGCCGACAACGCCAGAGATAGAATCGGTGGCGACGGCGGTGAGGACGGCGCGCTGATCTTCGGGGTTATCTGTCTCGTTGATTTCTTTGGAGATGTCGACGATGGGCGGCTCGGCATCAACGCGGGTAACGGTGACGCTCTCAACGTTAGAGAGAAAACCAAAATAGTCGCGCACCTGGACTTTATAGACGCCGTTTTTGGTGATGGTGGCGGTGTTAGAATCGTGCCAGGACTTTCCGCCGTCAAACGAATACTCGAGAATCTTAACCTCGCCGGAGTTCTCGACGTTGACGGTGAGCGTGGCGGAATTTGTCCAGGCGGTAGGATTTCCTCGGACACTCTTGATTTTAATGGTGGAGTCGGACTTAGCGAGCTTCATGATGGCGAAGTTGTAAGTTGTATCCTTGATAGTGATGGCGCGAGACTGGCCGCCAGCGTTAAGCGGGACAGAAGCGTCGCAACCGACAATCTTCCCCTCGCCGGAGCAGGTAAAGCTTAAAGAATCTTCAGTGGTGTAGATAACATAGCTGGTGACGTTGTCGGAGAAGGAAGGGTAAGTCGTGGCGTTGTTGACTGTGATAATCGTGGGCTTTTTCTCGCGGAAAAACAGAAAATAAACCGCTACACCTATAACAATTAGGAGTAGTAGGGCGACGACAGCAATCAGAATGGTCTTTTTCTGCTTATTCTTCGCGTCATCCATCCGCGCAAAAACCTCCAAATTTATACGACTATTGTAGCATAAACAGAATCCGGATTTCAAGGTTTTTGTCGCGCAGTTTTCGTGGCACAAAAACGGGCTGGATTGCTCCAGCCCTGCTGATGCGCGCCCACCTCAGGGCACATTGGTTTGTTTTAATCCGCTGTTTTTGTTTTAATGTAGTCTCCACACTCCACTAAGATAATCAGTGGAACCCTGTGAAGCGTATCAGCTTAAGATTATTTTAAAAAACATAAGCTGATTTGTCAAGAGGAAAAACGTTGTAATTTTTGCATTTTACCAATCTTCGACTAGAGTAAATTCTTTACCGGCAATACTAATAATCGAGTCTGGCTCGGCGCCCTGGGAGGTTAGCTCGGCGCGGATGCCGAGCTTCTTCAAGATGTCGCGTAGGCGGTTGACCGAAGCGTAGTTATTTAAATCAGTGCGGCGAGCGAATTTTTCGATTTTCTCGCCCGTCACGACAAACTTATCCTCAACCTTCTCGACGTGCCAGGAGTCCTTTAAAATGTCTTTGTTGAGAGAGATAGTAGGAATGCGGCCCGTTGCTTGCGGTCGATTGTCTGTCTCGCCGACACAGCGTTCCGCCGGCCCGTCGTTACGGGCGGCGGCCGCTTGTAACTCGGCCGTAGCCTCCGTTACGTCGTCGAGGACAGACGAATCTCCCCGCAACCGGGCCTGTTGTGCCAGTGCGCGAAGCAAGGCCATTAGACCTTGGTGCGCAGTGGAGGAAATCGAAAAGATTTGAGCGGAAGGGTTAACTTTTAGGATTGCGGATTTTTGCATTTCTATAATGTCTTCATCAACACCTTCGCATTTGGTGAGAGCGACGAGCTCGGGGCGGTCTTTTAGATCGGAGTATTGTTCGAGTTCATGGCGGATGGTAGCATAAGCTTCGCCGGCGTCGGCGTTATAAACGTCGACGAGATGAAGCAAAACCGCTGTGCGATCGACATGGCGCAAAAAGGCGTGGCCGAGACCCTTCCCTTCTGAAGCGCCTTCGATAAGCCCAGGAATATCGGCGATAAGGAGGTCGTGGCCGTCGACGGTGGCGACGCCGAGGTTGGGTGTGATGGTGGTGAAGGGATAATCGGCGATTTCTGGGCGGGCGTTGGAGACGACAGAGAGAAAGGTGGATTTGCCGGCGTTGGGCAGGCCAACCAGGCCGACGTCGGCCAGAAGTTTAAGTTCTAGCTCCGCTTCAAAGGCTTCGCCCGGCTCGCCGACTTCGGCGACGATGGGAGCTTGGCGCGTAGAAGATTTAAAATGGGCGTTGCCAAACCCGCCGTCGCCACCTTTGGCAATCACGGCTTCCTGTTGGTCGTAAACTAGGTCGGCGATAATTATATTATCTTTTTTGACTATCGTCCCTATTGGGACTTCGACGATGAGGTCTTTCCCCGAGCGGCCAGCGGAGCGGGTGCCGGAGCCGTTTTTGCCGTCTTCAGCCTTAAGCTCCGGATTGTAGCGAAAATCTAGCAGGGTGTTAGTGTCTTTATCAGCGCGGAAGATGATTGAACCGCCACGGCCGCCATCACCCCCGTCGGGGCCGCCCTTAGGGATATAAATCTCACGGCGAAAAGAGACGGCGCCGTCGCCGCCTTTACCGGCTTGGAGTTTAACTTTGGCAGTATCAACAAACATACTTCTATTATACCATATTTTCTATAAAAACGCTAGTGGACAAACTGCCAGCTGCCCCACTCAGAAGCATCGACGGTCTTAGAGCCGGTACAGCCCCAGCCACAAACACCGTTCATGTCGGTAATTTCTATCGTGCCGTCGCCGTTGACGCCAGTGACGATACCGACGTGGCCATAATAACCCGCTTGAGAGACGAAGACAGCGCCGTATTCTGGGGTGCGGTCGACGAGATAGCCCCTAGCGCCGAGCTGGCCCGCCCAATAGCGAGCGTTGCCGAGGCCGCCGGGGAGCGGATTGCCGTTGTTATAGCGCCATTGCCAGGCAAACCAAGTACACCAGCCCCAGGGCATTGGGTTTGAGCCGGTGGCGTAGAGAGTGGTCGCGGGGACATAGGTCTGAACCGGGCGGACAACCGGAGCGACGTATTCTGGGCGCTCCGTCTCAGGAACGACGCCGTTCGGGACGACGATCATCATACCGGCGGAGATACCGCGGGCGGCGAGGTTGTTCTTTTCTTCGATAGCAGCGGCGGAAGAACCGTATTTTTGAGCGATGGAGGCGGTAGAGTCGCCATCTTTTATCGTGTAGACGATACCAGGGACGTTCGGAAGATAGAGCGTCTGGCCGGCGTCGAGAGCCGTGGTCTTGAGGCCGTTAGACCAACGAATTTGGTCGGTGGTGAGGCCATAGTTGGCGGCGATAGATTCCATAGACTCGCCAGCACCGACTTCATATTCAATCACCCCGCGAACGAGGGAGGATGTGTCGACGATGTTGGTCTTTTCGATACGGGAAGTGGAGGTTTGGTTAATAGAATACTGAGTGACGGCGGAGATATAATCCATATTGAGGTAGTTGGAAGAGGTGAGCTGGACGTTATGAGCGATTTCGGCGACAATATAGAGCTCAGAAAGCTGATCGACGGAGACGGCATAGTTATTATCGGAAATGGCGAGCATAATCGGCACGCCGTTTTCTTCGGCGGTTTTGTTTTTGGAGCCAAAAAAGGCAATAGAAAAGATACACGCGCCAGCTAATAGATAATAAAAAGCCTGGATTAGCGGGTTTTGAGTCTTAGGCTGAGATTTTTTAGCGGTCATAATGAAACGTTACAGAGCACCTGACAATGGTCACGGGCAGCTTGGTTATGTTCGGCCTCTGTAGTACTATAATACATCATACCATCGTCTCCTGTCAAGAAATAAAGATAAGAGGTGTCGGACGGGTTGGCGGTGGAGATGAGGACGAGGGCGCCAGGATTAGAGATAGCCCCACAGGGGAGACCGGCATATTTGCGGGTGTTATAACAAGAGTCTATCTCAAGGGCGGCGGCGTTATCGGCATAAGTTTTACGCTCTGGGTCGATTTGGTCTAGGGCGTATTTAACCGTGACGTCGGAGCCGAGCGGCCAGCCGGCGTTGAGGCGGTTTAAGAAGACACTAGCAACGTTCTTTTGGTCGTCTTTGCCGAGCGTGCCAGCTTCTTTTTGGACAACAGAGGCGAGGATAATCCCCTCGTGGAGAGTGAGACCCATGTTGTTGAACTTTTGGCGCAAGTTGTTTTTCTCGACTACGGTATAGAGCTCGTCTAGCATGGTCTTGACGATGGTCTCGACGGAATCGGTGAGATAAAACTCGTAAGTTTCGCCGAAGAGATAGCCCTCGAGCGAAGCCTCGGCGGGCTTATCGGCGAGGACGGGGTGGTTATATTGTTTGGTAAAGGCGGCGTCGATTTCTTCGGAAGAATAGCCGACGGCTTCGAGGCGTTTTTTAATATCTGCCATAGTTTCGCCGGGGAGGGAGGTGAAGCGAAAAACGATGGGCTCGCCGGCGCCCTTTTGGAGGGTGTCGACAATTTCCGCTACAGAGGCCGTGCCGACGAGTTTATACGTCCCGGCCTGGAGCTCAGAGGCGGTGCCGGTGAACTTAGTATAGAGGCGGAAACCAAGCGGAGAGCGAATAACCCCCTGTTCCTTGAGGAGATTAGCGATGTCTGTGACGGTGGAGCCGTCGGCGATGGCGACTTCGATGATTTTACACGGGTCGTTCTCGCTGTTTGACTCGAAGATAGAAGCACAAGAATCTTTAGAAAGAAGCGGGGAGATTAAGAAATTATAATAGGCTTTTAGCCCAAAGAACAGGCCGGTAAAAACGACGGCGAGGATAATCAAGACGCGGATAACTAGCCATTTTTTAGTGGGATCTTTTTTGTAGGGTTTAAACTGGGGCTTGGGGGACTCGGGCGGGGTTTTAGCTGGGGGTTCGGCGGGAGGCTGAGCGGGCGGGGCGGCTGGTTTAGACCCTGGCTGGGTAGGCTTAGGCTCCGACTGAGCGAGACGACGAGAGAGATTCTCGAGGAAATCTTGGAGAATTAGCGTGGCGGCCTCGGCATCGATGGCACCGGACTTTTTATCGAGTGGCCGGTTCTTAAGGTTTTGTTTCGCCTCGACGGAGGTGAGAGATTCGTCTTGGAAGAAAATTTTGACGGTTTTGTTGTTAGGCTTGTTCTCGACAAGAGTACGGTTGAGGGTTTTGACGAAATTTTTAACGTAGTCAGATTGTTTAGTGGTCTCACCCTTAAGATTGCGCGGCATACCAACAATGATAACGTCGATGTCGAGAATCCGGACGATTTTAAGCAAGTTCTCGAACTCGTGGCCATCAACCCCCACCGCGCCTTGAGGCACGGCGATTTTAACTGAAGAATCAGCCTTAGCTACGCCGATGCGTTTTTCGCCAACGTCGAGCCCGAGAAGTTTCACTATTCTTCAATCTCCACCTTAATCGTGACCTTGTTAGGATCGGACGGGACAGAGTTAACCCAGAAATAGGACTTGTCGATAGAGACGGAGGAGATGCCGGGGAAAGCGTCTTTTAGGACAGGCTCGATACGGCCGAGCTTTTGGCCAGAAACCTTCTCGAGGATTTCGGTTTCACTGATTTTGGGGCCGCTCTTGTACGTCGTTTTTAGCTTGGCGCTATATTTCCCTTCTCCGGCTTCGGTGAAGTATTCGACAAACGGATTGCCGACAGAATAGAGTTTGCGACCTTCTTCGAGCTTGGCGCGTTCGGTAATAAATTCCTCGATGCGCACGAGGTCGACTGTCATGATGGAGAAAGAAGTTTTAGACGAGACGGCAGGAGTGACCCCTTCGGGGACTTCGGCGCCGACGGCGGGCTCAGACTTAGGCTCGGTGGCGGTGGTCTTAAAGCTGGCGTCGATGGGAAGGACGGTGTCGGAAAGACGGCGAAGTAGCTCGTTCTTACCGGTGTCTTTGGTTTCGTTAGCAAGTTTGTCGAGGGCGGCGTCGACGTCGGACTGGAGGACGGTAGTGACGATTTTAGAGGTGCCGCCAGAGATAGCGTCGGCGTTATAGCCGAAGGCGCCGCTAATAGACGAGCTCCAAGCTTGGGAATCTGTCGCGGAAGCGATGTTGTATTTGTCGCCGGGAGCGGAGGCCTGGACAGAGACCGTGGTGGACACTACACAATAGTCAGACTCCGGGTCGAATTCTTCGGTGTAGTTGTTGCAGGTGGACTTTAGAGTGGAGGCGTTGAGTTTAGACGGGCCGACGAGGGTGACGTCAGCAGTGGTGACGTATTCGAGGCCGTTATAAGAGAAGACGGAGCCAGAAGGGATAGCGAGAACGCCGTTTGAGCCCTTAAAATAGCCGCCCACGACGAGGTTACCCGTGGCCTTTTCGCCCATGTCCTTTTGGCCGGTGGCGGTGAATTTGACGGTTTGTTCCTTGTCTAGTGTTTCTGTGTGGACGTAGAAGAGGCCTTCATGAGCGTTTTCTTCAGAGGCGGTGGAGGTGAAGCTGACGTTCTCGGAGAAGTTGGCAGAAGAAGTGCGGACGGAGACGGCGATTTTAACGCGCGGGGCAAACTTAAACGCCCAAACCAAGAAGGCGGTAACTAGAACGACGCCGACCGAGCC
>CAYUIH010000026.1:0-623 GCA_964444775.1 uncultured Candidatus Saccharibacteria bacterium | reverse complement strand
AATAACCCAAGCCTTATGCGCGGCGAGCCAGCCAGCAAAGCCGGACTTTTTCGGCTTGTCGGACTTAGGCCTTTCGGATTTGGATTTTTCGGGCTTAGACTTTTTTTCTGGCGCTTCCTCGGGCTCGCTATCCTCAGACTCGATTTCGTCGATTAGCTTAGACGGCTCAAGGTCGGAAGAAAAATCTTCAGACGCCTTTTTAGACTCTTTTGATTCTTTAGACTCATCGGGCTCTTCGGAATCTTCTGGTTATTCGGGCTCTTTGGGCTCTTTTTCTGGGGCGGGGGCTGGCTTTTCTTCGGGCTCTTTCGGGAATTCGCTCCGGACGGGAGCAGTCTCTTTAGAGGTGGCGGGCATAACCGGGCGAGATTTAAGCGAAGGCGCAACTGGGAGCTGAGCGGCCATGGCGAGTTTAGTAACGGAATCGTCGGTGGTGACGAGGACAACCGCCTTTTTTTCAGCCTTAGCAGTACGGGCGATTAACTTGATGTTGACAGAACTCAGCAAAACTCCGGGCTTTTTCGGCGGGACGAGCGCGATAATCTTTTTGTCGGAACTTTTAAGCTTGGACAAAATATCGGTAATATCATCGCTAGCTTCAATATAAATAGTTTCTTTGTTCA